>NZ_JAKRFX010000005.1:0-274918 GCF_022347825.1 Pseudoalteromonas sp. OF7H-1
TAAGTTGATGCCGTAAACTCGTTGATACCCAAGCGACTTCAACATATAGATGTTACTTAGGTATACCAAGTTCATTCAAGCAATTAGTATACACGAACGACTAGCACTGAGTTTGAGAGACGATAATACCGCATCAAACTGAGTGATAACAAAAAGCCCAGCAACGCTGGGCCTTTTATAAATACTTCAGAGGTTTTATGCTGACACCGCTTCCGTTTGGTAATCAAAGGATAACTTGTTGTCTTTCACTGTAACTTTCACTGTCCCACCATCAGACAAATGACCAAACAAGATTTCATTGGCAAGTGGCTTTTTCAGGTTGTCCTGAATAACCCTCGCCATTGGACGAGCCCCCATTGCCTTGTCGTAACCCAGATCTGCCAGCCAATCTCGTGCTTGCGCCGTAAGTTCCAGATTAACCGATTTCTTATCAAGCTGCGCTTGCAATTCAACAATGAATTTATCAACAACTTGCAAGATAACTTCTTTCTCTAGGTGGTTGAACCAAATGATGTTATCCAAGCGGTTTCTAAACTCTGGTGTGAACACCTTATTGATTTCTACCATGGCATCATGAGAGTAGTCTTGCTGCTGGAATCCAATCGATTGACGAACAGTCTCTTGCACACCCGCATTTGTTGTCATCACCAACACAATGTTTCTAAAGTCTGCCTTACGACCATTGTTGTCTGTTAGTGTACCATGATCCATAACCTGCAATAGAATGTTGTAGATGTCTGGGTGCGCTTTCTCTATTTCATCGAGCAACACCACTGCATGAGGATGCTTGATTGCAGCCTCGGTCAACAGACCTCCCTGCTCAAAGCCAACATACCCAGGAGGCGCACCTATCAGGCGGCTAACGGCATGGCGCTCAGAATACTCAGACATGTCGAAGCGAATAAATTCTATGCCCATACACTTAGCAAGTTGCTTGGTTACTTCGGTTTTACCGACCCCTGTAGGACCTGCAAACAAGAATGAACCTACAGGCTTGTCTTCATTAGCAAGACCGGAACGTGATAAGCGAATTGCTGATGTTAACGCGTCAATCGACTCATCTTGGCCAAACACCAGCATCTTCAAGTTACGATCAAGATTCTTGAGCGTTTCTTTATCACTAGATGACACGCTTTGCTGTGGAATACGCGCCATTTTAGACACAATCGCTTCAATGTCCGACACATTAATCGTTTTCTTACGTCTTGAAGTTGGCTGTAGCCTCTGACTGGCGCCCGCTTCATCAATGACATCGATTGCTTTGTCAGGCAAATGGCGCTCATTGATATATTTAGCGCTCAGCTCAGCTGCCGCTTTTAACGCTTTTTGCGTGTAACGAATACCGTGGTGCTCTTCATAACGCTCTTTCAAACCATGTAAAATCTTAGTGGTATCTTCGACGCTTGGTTCAACCACATCAATTTTTTGGAAGCGGCGCACTAACGCTCTGTCTTTCTCAAAAATATTCTTGAATTCAGAATATGTTGTTGAGCCCATACAGCGAAGCTGTCCACTCGATAATAGTGGCTTAATTAGATTAGACGCATCCATCACACCACCTGAAGCAGCGCCAGCGCCGATAATGGTATGGATTTCATCAATAAATAATATCGCATGAGGTTTCGATTGAAGTTCTTTTAGTAGCGCTTTAAAGCGCTTCTCAAAGTCACCGCGATATTTTGTACCCGCAAGTAATGCCCCCATATCCAGTGAGTAAACCACTGCATCGGCAATTACATCGGGTACCTGATTATTAACTATTCGATACGCTAAACCTTCAGCAATCGCGGTTTTACCAACCCCCGCTTCACCAACGAGTAATGGGTTATTTTTCTTACGACGGCACAGTACCTGAACCGTACGCTCAACTTCCTCATCACGACCAACCAGCGGATCAATGCGGCCAGATTCCGCTTGAATATTTAGATTAGAAGTGAAATTTTCCAGCTTGGTTTTCTCTTCCTGTTGCATTTCACCGCTATCGTCTTGCATTTCTTCATGATCTTCTTGCTCGTGATCATCTTCAATCTTAGAGATACCATGACTAATGAAATTAACGATATCCAAGCGGCTCACGTCAGCCTTTTTCAGTAAATAAACAGCTTGGCTTTCTTGCTCAGAAAAAATAGCAACAAGTACATTTACTCCAGTCACTTCTGAGCGACCAGAGGATTGAACATGGAATACAGCGCGTTGTAGCACACGTTGAAAACCAAGTGTTGGTTGTGTTTCTCTGTCTTCCTCTAAATCAGGAATAACAGGCGTAGTTTCATCAATAAACTCTGATAACTCGCGCTTCAAGGTATCCATATCGACACCACAAGCATCAAGCGCCTCACTAGCAGAAGGGTTATCGATCAATGCAAGTAATAAATGCTCAACCGTCATAAATTCGTGACGGCGAGAACGAGCCTCGCGAAACGCGGCATTAAGAGTAAGTTCTAAGTCTTTGTTTAGCATTGGCAACCCCCAACAAGAAATTTATAGGTCATTCCTGCTCACAACTACAGAGCAGCGGGTGCTCGTTGTCACGAGCATATCGGTTTACCTGCTCAGCCTTAGTATGGGCTATGTCAGCAGGGTATACTCCACATACCGCTTTTCCCTTGTGATGCACTTCAAGCATCACCTCAGTTGCTCTCTCGCTATCCATATTGAAGAATGTCGTCAATACCTCGACAACAAAATCCATGGGCGTGTAATCATCATTATTCAAAATCACTTTATATTTTCGCGGCGGTTGAAGCTGCTGCTTCTGTTCCTCGCGAACGGCGTCCAATACACCAGAATCTTTTGTCCCACTCATAATAAATATAGTCTTGTCTTATATACTCAAGCAAATAGATTTGAGAAATAAATAAAATGTTAAAAAAAAGAGCAAAAAACTTGACTGCTTGCTCATATAAACTACAGTCTTACATGACTGTCTAATCTATGGGCAGTTTAGCAAAATTAAAAGAGTAGATTAACTTTAATTTAGTCAACTTATAGAAGGATGTAGAAGTATGGCTTGCGGAAAAGTCAAATGGTTCAATAACGCCAAAGGGTTTGGTTTCATCGTAGAAGACGGCAGTGACGAAGATATCTTTGCTCATTACTCAACGATTGTAATGGATGGATACAAGACGCTTAAAGCTGGTCAGGATGTATCATTCGAGCTACAACAAGGACCTAAGGGTCTACACGCAACCAACATCGCTCCAATTACGGAAGATGTTGTATAAGTGTTAAGTAGTTTTTGGCTAAAGCGGGTTACATGAGTGCTCGCTTATTCCTCTCTTTGAATCGCTCCACCAAATCTAAAAGAAATTTTCAGCCTTTCCTTTATCAAGTTTGTTATAACTTTTCACTTTTGCACTTTAAATTTAATAATTAGCCCCCATATGCAAACACTGTTAGACTAAAGCACGCTTGCAAAGTCAATTTCAGGTTGGTTAGATATTGCTACTTTGATGCATTTCAATGCTGAATGAATACCAGTTATTGTGATAAGCCAAAAGTATAAATACCTAACAAACTTGCTAATGCTGCGCTACCTAGACATAGATCCTAACGAGGATTGTCGAGGTTTTTTGCATCTTTCACTAATCGCTTAGTGAACTGGTCCAGTTTAAACCGGCTACAACAACACGTTGTTGAGTGTGAAAATTGCGTTGCTTAGTCCTATTAGCAATTGTTGAACGGCGTAACAGCCCACAACTATCTAGGAATGATGATGACATCGAAAATTATCTATACCAAAACAGATGAAGCCCCGGCTCTCGCAACTTACTCGCTATTGCCAATCATCCAAGCATTCACTAAGCCTGCAAATATCGAAGTTGAAACTCGCGATATTTCACTTGCAGGACGTATCATTGCGACTTTCCCTGAGTACTTAAAAGAAGAACAACGTATTGGTGATGCACTCGCTGAGCTAGGTGCACTTGCTAAAACGCCTGAAGCTAACATCATCAAGTTACCTAATATCAGTGCTTCAATTCCACAACTTCGTGCAGCGATTAAAGAATTGCAAGCTAAAGGTTACGCGCTCCCAGAGTATCCTTCTGAAGCCAAAACAGACGAAGAAGCAGATGTTAAAGCACGTTATGACAAAATCAAAGGCAGTGCAGTAAACCCTGTACTTCGTGAAGGTAACTCAGACCGCCGTGCCCCAACTTCAGTCAAAGGCTACGCTCGTAAAAACCCGCATTCAATGGGTGCTTGGTCTAAAGATTCACAGTCTTATGTTGCATCAATGGCTGACGGTGACTTCTTCGGTTCTGAACAGTCGGTAACGGTTACTGAAGCGACTGATGTTCGTATTGAACACGTGGCGAGCAATGGTGACATCACCGTACTTAAACAAAGCACACCACTACTTGCGGGTGAAATCATTGACGCCTCTCGTATGAGTGTACAGGCACTACGTGAATTCTTAGCAGCGCAAGTACAAGAAGCAAAAGATAAAGGCGTTTTATTCTCGCTACACATGAAAGCAACCATGATGAAGGTGTCAGATCCAATCATCTTTGGTCATGCTGTAAAAGTATTCTACAAAGACGTATTCGAAAAGCATGCGGCGACATTTGCTGAAATCGGTGTTGATGCAAGCAACGGTGTTGGCGACGTGTACTCAAAAATTGAGTCGTTGGACGACGCGAAGCGCAAAGAAATCGAAGCTGACCTTGCAGCAGTTTACGAGACAGCACCTGATATCGCGATGGTAGACTCAGACCGTGGTATTACAAACCTGCATGTACCTAGTGACGTGATCATCGATGCATCAATGCCTGCAGCAATTCGTTCAAGCGGTCAGATGTGGAATGCTGAAGGTAAACAACAAGATACTGCTTTTGTGATCCCTGATCGTTGTTACTCAGGTGTGTACGGCGCAACTATCGATTTCTGTAAAGAAAATGGTGCATTTGACCCACGTACTATGGGTACAATTCCTAACGTCGGTCTAATGGCACAAAAAGCGGAAGAGTACGGTTCACACGACAAAACGTTTGAAGCGCCATCAGCTGGCACAATCCGCGTTGTTGATGCTGCGGGCAACACTTTACTTGAGCATACCGTTGCTGAAGGCGACATCTGGCGTATGTGTCAGGTGAAAGATGCACCGATCAAAGACTGGGTAAAACTAGCGGTTAACCGTGCTCGCGCAACGAATACACCTGCCGTTTTCTGGTTAGACGAAGTCCGTGCTCATGACGCTGAACTTATCAAAAAGGTAAACGCATGTTTGCCTGAGCATGACACTGATGGCCTTGAAATCCTAATCAAAGCACCAGTAGATGCAACGCTATACTCACTAGAGCGCATGAAAAAAGGCGAAGATACTATTTCAGTAACGGGTAACGTGTTACGTGACTATCTAACTGACCTATTCCCAATTTTAGAGCTTGGTACCAGTGCAAAAATGCTATCTATCGTTCCACTAATGAATGGCGGTGGTTTATTTGAAACTGGTGCGGGTGGTTCTGCGCCAAAACACGTACAACAGTTCGAAAAAGAAAACCACTTGCGTTGGGACTCGCTAGGCGAATTCCTTGCACTTGCTGCTTCTTTTGAGCATTTGAGCCAAACAACGGGTAATGCTAAGGCACAAGTACTTGCAGATACATTAGATGCAGCAACGGCTAAATTCTTAGATGAAAACAAGTCACCTTCACGTAAAGTGAAAGAGCTTGATAACCGTGGTAGCCATTTCTACCTCGCAATGTACTGGGCTCAAGAGCTTGCTGCACAAAACAAAGATGCAGAGCTTAAAGCTAAGTTTGAAAATGTTGCTGCGGAACTAACAGCAAAAGAGGCTGATATTGTTGCAGCACTGAATGAAGCACAAGGTCAAGCAATGGATGTTGGTGGTTATTACCAGCCGGAAGATGACAAAGCGTTCGCAGCTATGCGTCCTTCTGCGGTATTTAACGACGTATTAGCGTCACTGTAATCTTCAGATAACAGTCAAAAAGCGGCCCAAGGGTCGCTTTTTTGCTTTCAGGCGACACTCGCGAGCAATTACGCTAAAATGCCATTTTTCGTGAACCTTAGGAATGTGGCGATGAACACAAGTAGTAGAGCCAGCACAAATAACAAAAGAAAATCACATGCTAACAAGCCCGCATTCTCTAGACACACCACAACGCGGAAAAAACCAATAACTAATCGGCAGTCAAAACCCGCCTTACCGCCAGAGCAAGTAAAAGTCGTTCTATTTAATAAACCTTTTGATGTTTTGTGTCAGTTTACTGATGATCAAAATCGTCAAACATTGGCTGACTTTATTGATATCAAAGATGTGTATGCAGCAGGTCGCTTGGATAGAGATAGTGAGGGACTATTGCTACTGACCAACTGCGGTAAATTACAAAACACCCTGACTTCTCCTAAAAAATCGACCTATAAAACCTACTGGGTTCAGGTCGAAGGAGAGCCAAGTAGCGAAAGCCTAAATGCGCTTAGAAACGGTGTAGAACTAAAAGATGGTCCAACTTTACCTGCCAAAGTAGAAGTAATAACTGAGCCCAATGTTTGGCCACGTAACCCGCCGATTAGAGAACGCAAAAATATCCAGACAACCTGGCTTTCTATTTCCATCAAAGAAGGACGTAATAGACAAGTTCGTCGTATGACGGCGCATATTGGTCATCCCACGCTTAGACTTATTCGCGCACAAATAGGCAAATATAGTCTGGGCGATCTTAAAAACGGTGAATATCGAGTGCTTTAGCATTTCCTACTAGGACTTTTCTCCTGCGCTTGAACGCCTCACGGACGTGCAATTTAAAGAGATTTGAGTATAATAAGCGCTTTCTATCTGAGCATTAAGATTAATAGCGAAATTATGAGCGATAATAGTCACATTAAAGTCATTGTCGGAATGTCCGGCGGTGTAGATTCTTCTGTATCTGCCTACCTTTTAAAACAACAAGGCTATCAAGTTGAAGGCCTGTTTATGAAGAACTGGGAAGAAGATGACAATGATGAGTATTGTGCAGCAGCTGAAGATCTAAAAGATGCTCAGGCAGTGTGTGATAAGTTAGGTATTGAGCTACACACAGTGAACTTTGCTGCTGAATACTGGGACAATGTGTTTGAACACTTCCTTGAAGAATACAAGGCTGGCCGTACACCAAACCCAGACATCATGTGCAACAAAGAAATCAAATTTAAAGCATTTTTACAGTTTGCAGCAGAAGCGTTGGGCGCGGACTATATCGCAACTGGCCACTATGTTCGTCGCGCGGAGCGTGACGGTAAATTCGTTATGCTTCGTGGAGATGACGAGAACAAAGATCAAAGCTACTTCCTTTACACATTAAGCCATGAACATATTGCGCAAACACTCTTCCCTGTGGGTGAAATTGAAAAGCCAGAAGTGCGTAAAATTGCAGAAGATCAAGGCTTAATCACGCACGATAAAAAAGATTCAACCGGGATCTGCTTTATCGGCGAGCGCAAATTTAAAGACTTCCTTGCCAAATTTTTGCCCGCGCAGCCTGGTGTGATTGAAGATTGTGAAGGTAATCATGTTGGTGAGCATGAAGGCTTGATGTACCACACGCTAGGTCAACGTAAGGGCCTATTAATTGGTGGTTCAAAAGAAGGCAACGGCGAACCTTGGTATGTGGTCGATAAAGATATCGAACGTAATGTACTGGTTGTTGGTCAAGGTAAAAACCACCCTCGCCTGTTCAGCAACGGTTTAAACGCAAATCAACTACATTGGGTCGACCGCGTAGGTCCGCAAGGTACAACTCGCTGCACGGTAAAAACACGTTATCGCCAAACCGACATCCCTTGTACGTTATTAGTTGGCCAAGATGGTATGGCACGTGTGCTATTCGATGAGCCACAAAAAGCCGTAACTCCTGGACAATCTGCGGTATTCTACGCAAATGACGTGTGCCTTGGCGGCGGTATTATTGAGTCGGTGATTAAATAATGCAAAACCAATACGTAATGCCTCTGGCGGCAATGTGTCAGATCAGTAAACTGGTACAAAAATGTGCGCGTTACGGCACCTTCAATGAAAACGAAGTTGAGGGCTTTTTAAAAAGCATTATTAACACTTCTCCTGAACGCCCAGAGGACGTTTACCCAGACAAATTTGCCATCAAAACAGGCTGTCGAACACTAATTGAACAGCTTTCGGCTGGCGGCGAAAAAGACGTTGAAATGGTTAAATATGTTGGCGCGATGATGCAATTAGAGCGAGTGCTAAGTAACGATAGCAAATCTCTTGATTTGTTAGCACAAAAAATTCAGCAAGTTGAGCGCCAGTTATTACACTTTGATATCTGTGAAAGTCAAGTTGTTGCCGCACTTGCCGACATTTACGGTCAAGTGATAAGCCCTCTTGGTCCTAAGATCCAAGTATTCGGTAAGCCTGAGTTATTAAAACAAACAGCAACACAACAAAAAATTCGGGCACTATTACTCGCGGGGATCCGTAGTGCAGTACTGTGGCGCCAACTCGGCGGTAAACGTCGCCATTTCTTTTTTGCGAAAAAGAAAATCATTACTGCTGCAAAAAGTTATATGTAATACCAATTTGTCTTAATACTTGCTCAATTTGAAGGGAGCAAATCTGACGCTAACAGCGTTAAAAATTTTTTATTTAGAACACTAAATAGCAAAATTTTGCCTTGCCTATATGGATGTAGGTAGCTTGGCGTGAGCAGGATGCGGAAGCGGTGTTATCGACTAGATTTTATCGCCTCAAAGTAGACCACTTAATTAATCAAGTTGGTATAAAATTCGTAGTGGTTCAAATACCACTATCCAAGTATCGTTCAAAAACAAATAGTTAGGAGTTATTATGGAGCTTTCAGCGTTAACCGCTATCTCTCCTGTGGATGGTCGCTATGGTAGCAAGACCAAAGAACTGAGAAGCATCTTCAGTGAATTTGGCTTGATCAAATACCGCGTCATCGTAGAAGTTCGTTGGCTACAAGCGCTAGCGAGCAGCGACGCCATTAAAGAAGTACCTGCTTTCAGCGATGAAGCCAACGCACTTCTTGATAGCATCGTTGAAAACTTCAGCGAAGCAGACGCAGCACGCGTAAAAGAGATTGAGCGCACCACTAACCACGACGTTAAAGCTGTAGAATACCTTCTTAAAGAAAAAGTAGCTGACAATGCCGAGCTAAATGCCGTCAATGAATTTATTCATTTTGCATGTACCTCTGAGGACATCAACAACCTTTCTCATGGCCTAATGCTAACAGAAGCGCGTGACACGGTATTACTGCCATACTGTGATGAGCTACTGAGCGCAATCAAAGACAAAGCGGTTGAGTATAAGTCAATTCCAATGATGACTCGTACACACGGCCAACCTGCTTCACCATCAACTATGGGTAAAGAGTTTGCAAACGTGTATGTTCGTCTGCAACGTCAACGCCAGCAAATTGCTAACGTACAAATGCTGGGTAAAATCAATGGTGCCGTTGGTAACTACAATGCTCACCTAAGCGCTTACCCAGATTACGATTGGCATGCACACAGTGAACGTTTTGTATCAAGCCTAGGTTTGACTTGGAACCCGTTCACAACGCAAATCGAACCGCATGACTATATCGCTGAGCTATTCGATGCGATTGCACGCTTCAATACTATCTTAATTGACTTTGACCGTGACGTTTGGGGTTATATCGCGCTAAACCACTTCAAGCAAAAAACCATTGCTGGTGAGATTGGTTCTTCAACAATGCCTCATAAAGTTAACCCTATCGACTTTGAAAACTCTGAAGGTAACCTTGGCATTGCTAACGCTATCTTTGCGCATCTTGCACAAAAGCTACCTGTTTCACGCTGGCAACGTGACCTAACTGACTCAACAGTTTTACGTAACTTAGGTGTTGGTATGGGTTATGCGCTTATCGCGTATCAAGCAACGCTAAAAGGCGTTAGCAAGTTAGAAGTTAATGCTGAGCGTTTACTTGCTGAGCTTGATGATAACTGGGAACTACTAGCAGAGCCAATCCAAACGGTAATGCGTAAGTACGGTATCGAAAAACCATATGAAAAGCTAAAAGATCTTACTCGTGGTAAACGCGTAAACAAAGAAATCATGGCTGACTTCATCGATAACCTAGACTTGCCAAATGAAGTAAAAGCACAAATGAAAGAAATGACGCCAGCAAACTATATCGGTCGTGCTGAAGCGTTCATTGACGAACTAAACTAAGTATAAAGCGACACCAGCTTCTTACTACTTGGTATAGAATAAGCGAAAGAGTGCACTCTTTCGCTTTTTTATTACTGGAATCTCCCTATGTATCAACTGCAAATAAATGACCTTACCTTCGAACAATTTCTTGCCCAGTATTGGCAAAAGAAGCCACTACTCATCAAGCAAGGATTCCGAGACTTTGAAGACCCAATTGAGCCAGAAGAACTTGCCGGCCTTGCAACTGAAGAATGCATAGAATCTCGAATTGTTACTAATCACAATGATAACTGGGAAGCCCATCACGGCCCTTTTAAACAATTTGATTTACTCACCGATAGCAACAGCACCCTGTTGGTCCAAGCCGTTGATCACTGGCACCCACAAGCCGCACAATTAATAGAAGCGTTTAGATTTATACCAAATTGGCGTATAGACGATCTGATGATCAGCTTTTCGACGCCTGGTGGTGGCGTTGGTCCGCACTTAGATCAATATGATGTTTTTATAATTCAAGGACAAGGTAAACGTCATTGGCGAGTCGGCGAACGCGACAACAGCCTAAAGCAATTTGCGCGCAACAAGAGTCTATTACAAGTAGAGCAATTCGAAGCGGTCATTGATGCAGTTCTTGAACCGGGTGATATCTTATATATTCCACCAGCTTGTCCTCACGAAGGTTATGCAGTTGAGGATGCTTTAAACTACTCAGTTGGCTTTAGAGCGCCTGATCAAAAAGACTTGCTTTCAAGCTTTGCTGATCACGTAATTGATATGGAAGCTGGAAAACGCCGTTTTAGCGATCCAGAATTACAACGCAGAGCGTCTATTGGCGAAGTGACCTGCGACGACCAACAACAGATAAAGTCTCTGCTCAATGCTTTACTTGAAGATAAAGCACTATACAGTCAATGGCTTGGAAAAACACTCAGCGAACCAAAACATGAGATGGATCTCGCGCCATTAGACCCCGTAATTGATCCTCAGGAGCTTCTCGAGATCGCCAAAGATAACCCATTGGTTTATCGCGCTGGTGGAGTACGTGCGATTTACCAAATCTGTGACGATCATATTTTGTTCAGTGTTAATGGTGAAAACTATGAATTAGACCATCATTGTTTAGATGCCGTAAAGCAGCTAAGCGATCATGTTGAGTTTGAGTTTAATGCAATAATTCCTGCATTAAATAGTTTGGAATTTAAACAAACGTTAACTAAACTGATTAATGATGGGACCTACTTCGTTGAAGACAGTGATCCAGCCGATGCTGACTTCGATGAGGGCTGGGAGTAGAGCCTGTTAGAACAAGATAGCCGCGTTCACAAAAACAACAATATGCCGCGAAAGCCTTGATCTTCAAGGTTTTCGCAAGCTCTAGCTTGTCACTAAACAGGGAATGCAGGTGCAATCTGTAGATGGGGGCAGTATGAGTTATAGGATCAGTAGAGTAACTTGGCAAACCAAAAAATTGGAGCTCAAAGCGATACGCGAGCGCGTATTTGTGTATGAACTTCACATTCCTAAAGAAGTTGAGTTTGATCAGCAGGATATCACTGCTGAACACTTAATTATTATTGACGAATTCGATGGGCCAGTTGGCACAGGACGACTGTGTGAAGACGGCTTGTTAAGCCGTATCGCGATATTCAAATCTCACCGTAATCGAGAAGCTTATGCCTCATTGATTGGGGGACTTGTTGACTTGGCAAAAGACAAAGGCTTTGAAGATGTTTTTATCCAATGCATTTTGGATGAAGTGCCCGAATTTTTACAATCAGGGTTTTCTACACATGGTCACGTATTTATGGAAGCAGGCATTCCAAGACAGCGCTTGAAATGCCCTATCCAATCACTCAAGATGGATCCGTTTACGATGCTTCATTAGCCCAAAGTTCATCTTTAGCGAAAAGGTCATATAGACCGTGAGCTCGGTTTACTAGTAGATTAGCAAACTGGGCTTGTGTTTTTTCTACTGGCTTTGCAGACATAATTTCTTCCGCTTTCATCTGCCAATGGAATGAAAAATAGCGCAGTGCTTCACGAGCTGTAGCGGCTGCTGATGCCTCAATATGATCCGTTGGTAGATTACCTGTGATCACCCAATACTTTTTGCCGTTTTGACCTTTGATTTTCCAAAGCGCAACCAATGGTTCAATATAGCGACATTCTTTTTCAATAATACTCTGCGGTAACACCCCTTTATCCGCGAGATGTTTTTGTGCAGCTTGTACGCAGCTACGCTGCCATTGTATTGATCTTTGCTGCTGTTGTTCTGGTGTTAACGCCTCTTGCTGCGGTTGGTTTTGTTCTTCACTCATTGTTCGCCCTTTTATTCTTTTTAGATTACCGAATAGCATTTTACTTTATCGTTATTTACGCAGTGCGTTTCATAGCAAATTATCCAGCAAATCGGTTTTGATTCTTATACACCAAGCACTCAAATGCTTGCGAAGTTACCTGATACTAAGCTTTTGCAGTCATAACGGCAATACGAACAAAGGAATTTTGAGTTTATATGATTAATTACTGAGCTGTAAGTTTCGAGAAAGTTTCTTTTTCTATTCTAGCCACATCAACATGATTACTTAAACTCAAGGAATACTGACTATGGCTAGATTACTATTAACGATCACTACTTCTCTTTCATTCTTTTGTTGTTCGTCAGCGTTTGCTGAACAGCAGCCCCAATCAGAAGCGCTAAAATGGGGGATCGGCGGCGCTATTATTGCTCAGGACCAAGGTTATATAGATATTGGAAATGAAACAGAGTTTGTACCGGCCATCGCCATACAATATGGCGACTTCAACCTACTAGGGCCAAGAGCAACCTATAAACTATATCAAGCCGAACAATTTGAAATCAGTGTGGGTGCTCAATTACGGTTAGATGGATTCGAGGCAGCTGATAGCAAGTTCTTTACTGGCATGGAAGACAGAGATATGAGTTTCGATGCTGGATTTGAAGCAGAATATGATACTAGCTTTGGTGAATTTGGATTCGAATTTATGCATGACGTGAGTAGTACACACGAAGGCTATGAAGCCAGCGTAAGCTATGGTGTACCATTTAGATTTGCTGACGGCAGAGTATACCCGTATATCGCTGCGAACTTTCAAAGTGAAGACCTTGTTGATTATTACTATGGTGTCAGAGTAAACGAAGCATTAAGTTCTCGACCCAATTACCTTGGTGAATCCAGCACTGCACTCGAAGTCGGTATTCAAAGCGATTGGTTTTTTGGTAAACATCATATGCTTAAAGCTGATGTTAGTTACACCAGTTACGGTGATGAAATAAAAGATTCTCCCCTTATCGATGCCTCTGGCAACGTACAAGTTTTGCTTGGGTATGTGTATGTTTTTTAGATTAGCAATAATGACGATCACCTTAACGCTTCAGGGCTGCGGTGATCCTTCAAACCTAGAGACTACTGCAGAAAAACGCTCAACGACGCTTATTTCAGTACCTGTAGAGTTAGCTACAACTATTCCGACGAAGCATTTTTATAGTCGTATCACAGGTAGTAATGTTGTCTATGTTGCTTCACTGTCACAAGGGAGAATTGAGTCTTTATATGCCTACTCAGGTCAATTAGTTAAAAAAGGAGACGTGCTAGCGTCCCTCTATTCTCCAAGACTTAGCGCACAGCTGCGTGAAAAGCAAGCGTTACTAGCCAGTTCTAAACGTACTGAGCAAAAGACACAGATTGATTTCGACCGAGCTAAAAAGCTCTTTACGGAGAAGCTTATAGCAAATTCTGCATTTGAGTCCGCAAGGCTTGCGTTTAATATTGCAACTCAGCAAGTCCAAGCAGCACAAGCTCAGGTTGAAGAGGCAAAGAATGCACTGAATGAGAACAAAATATTCGCTCGAAAGGAAGGTATCGTCACCAATATTTACGCTCGTTCAGGTGATGTTGTCTCTGCGGGACAGCCAATTTTCCAACTCCAGACATTATCTACGCTAAAGGCTGAATTTCAGCTCCCTGAACAAGAATTTATTGCTTTACAACTTAACCAAACCGTTCACATAGCCATTCCTTCGCTAAGCAAAAGTCTAAGCGGTAAAATTATAGAGAAAGGTTTACCCTCTAATGCCGTTGGTAAGCTTTTTAAACTTATCGTCGATTTGGAAGTGAGTGACTCTGAACTAGTTGGCCTGCATAGTCGTCTTGAGCTCCCTATCACCAATACACCACTCTATAAAGTGCCAAGCAACGCAATCCACTATGATGCCTTGGGGAAAGCCTATGTGCTGGTTACTGAACCCAAGGTCCAAAGACGCGATGTGACTATTTTTGACAATGATGATAACCAAGTCATAGTCACAGCACCAAAACTGATGGGTAAAAACGTACTCATCACATCGGAGGCCAAGTTAAATTTTAACTTAGCGCTACTGGAAGGTGAGTCTCATGAACAAAAGTAGAAGCTTATTAGTCCTATTCTCGCACTTTGTATTTAACCGACTTCAGCAGCGCTTATTTACAAGCATTACTGGCAGACCTATCAATAGGTTACAGGAGGAAGTTTATGGATAAGCTTCTCCCATCTAATTATCTCACTCCACGTCTAGTACTCGGGCTAACTCTGCTGCTTGTATTCACAGGTATTGTAGGCTGGTTTAAAGCAAAAAGTCAGGAGGACCCCAGCTTCCCCTATCGAAATGGCTTTATTCAAATTGTAAATCCAAGTGCTAGTGTCACTCAACTCAATGATGTCGTTGTTAAGCCACTTGAGCGACGTTTAGCAAAAATTGATGAGATTAATACCATACACGCACGGATAAGAACAGGAAGTGCTGTTATCGATATTGAGCTTAAAGAGCAAGTGTATAATACCGCTTTAGTTTGGCAACGCATCAAAGATGAAGTAGCACCACTGGGTGCAAGCTTAGCTGATAGCCAATTCTATGTAGTAGATCGAGCACAAGATACTCAAGGGATAGTCTTAACCGTGCGCACGGGAAAAGGATTAACAGCAGATAGAAAGCTCGCCCTCGAAGTACGTGATGAGCTTGAGTATCTCGACGTTGTGAGAAGTGCCTCGCTAGTAGGCGACCCCGGGCTTGAATTGGCTATTTCCTATTCTCAAGAGCGAATGCTCGCTTTTGGCCTCTCGCCAGCAGAGATTGCAAAACAGCTACGGGATGCCAATCAGCAAGATAGCCTTGGCGTATTGTCGCAAAATCTAAGTGCGCTATCGCTATTGCCTGTCAATCACCTGCGTAACGACGCTCAGTTAAAAGACGTACAAATAACAACACCTGACGGGTCAAAAATCCCACTCAGCACTCTCGCTGATATTGGCTACCGGACTGCCCCAACTTCAAGCGAGCAATTTTGGAAAAATGGTCAGCGAGTCATCGGTATTGCATTATCTCTACCGCCCAACCAGCATAATATCGCTAACGCAGGGGATACTATCAAACAAGCTATTGCCGACATTAATGCACGATTTACAGATGCTCCCATTAAACTTGAGATTTTCCAGCCCGACTGGTCTCAAAAACGCCGTGAAGGATTAGTAAATTCTCTAATTCAAAGCTGTATCGCTATTTGCGTTGTTTTATTACTATTTCTCTCGGTACAAAGTGCGATTGTTATTAGTTTAACCGTACCCGCTATCGTGTTTTCGTCACTTGCGTTATTTATTACTTTCGATGGCGTTATTCACCAAATGACCATTGCTGGCTTGGTACTCTCACTGGGCTTGATGGTTGATAATTGCATTATCGTAGCTGAGCGCCTGAGTTATTTTCGCAGCAAAGGGTTTACGATGAGATCTGCCTTGACGCACTCTGTGAACGAATTGAAAAAACCGCTTGCGGCGGCAACAATGACTACTATCGCAGCCTTCGTTCCCATGCTGTTGGCAAAAGGCAGTGTCGCTGATTTCATTGCTACTATTCCAGTGCTCGTTATCATCTGCATCTCATTGAGCTATATTGCAGCTTTACTACTGCTTCCTGTACTTTTTGTTTATTTCCCTATTTCCATCCCTTGGCTAGAAAGGTGGCAGGAAACCGTTACTCAGAAACTTTCAACATTTGGCTATCAGCTAGCTCATAAAACATTACAACATCCCGTATACACGATTGTGGCCGCTACTGTCATGCTATGCACTTTACTGTCGCTACCCAATGCCAACGGCAAGTTCTTCCCAAATGCTAACCGCAATCAGATTTATATTGACGTCCAATTGCCGTTAGCTAGCCACATAGAAGCTACAACCAAGACAGCAAATCAAATCGCCGAGTATGCCCTTCAGTATCCTGAAGTCAGCGAAGCGATGGTATTTAGCGGCTTTTCAGGTCCAAGGTTCTACTATAACCTTGCGCAAAAACCAAATGAATCCCATATTGCTCGAGTTGTACTAACGTTGCAGGATGATGTTAACCCGCCTGAATTTTCGCGCTTCATCGATAGTAATTTAAACAAGCAATTTCCTGAAATCTTAATCAACGCCCGTGAGCTCGGGCAAGGACCTCCTATTGAAAGCCCGATTGAGTTGAGGTTGAGTGGCAATGACCGCAAGGCTCTATTCGCAAGCGCTGAAGCTATGCTTATGCACCTCAGACAGCACCCTAAAATCACTTCCCCATATCGTAATTATAGTTTGGGCGCTCCTACCATTAACTTAGAAGCTCAGCAACTTACCTTATCAGCCTTGGGTTTAGCACGCAGCGATATTGCCGAATATATCGCATGGCGTAGCTCTGGACTAAAAGTAACAACTCTTGATTATAATTTCGAACCGATAGATTTGATGATTGTTGACACTACTTCTAATCAAAGTAGTACTGATATTTTAAATACTCAAATCATGCTACCCAACCAATTAAGCATCCCCCTATTTGCGGTCTTGAATGCCGAGGTTATTGGCACACCACCATTTATTGAAAGGCGCGATGGCAAGTTTGTAATGTCTATAAAAGCAGATGTCGCTATGGGAAGTGACGAAGAAGAAATCCTCGAAGCGTTACATCCGACCTTGCTAAAAATCGCGCAGCAACATCAAGTGACGTTAATGTTTGGCGGGGAATTGGAAGAATCAGAACAGGCTAATGGCGCTTTACTACAAACACTTCCTTTTGGAATCGCATTGTTATTTGGGGCATTAATGTTGCAGTTTAATTCATATCGTTTAGCAATATTGGTGATGCTAACTATTCCCCTCGGCGTTGTAGGAGCGCCGGCTATGTTATCTATCGTCGGAGTACCCTTTGGCTTTATGTCAATATTAGGTGTGCTCGCGCTTATGGGTATTGTAGTGAACAGCGCAATTTTGCTGATTGAGCATACTCTTGAACATTTAAATCAAGGCACAGAGCTATCGCAGGCAATTTGTTTATCGGTACAAACGCGTCTTCGTCCTGTTATAGTAACTACATTAACAACCATAGTTGGCATGTTGCCGCTAACTTCCAGTGCAAGCCCTTTGTGGCCACCATTAGCCTTTGCAGTAATTGGAGGTTTGCTGACTTCAACTTTGCTTACGATGCTGATATTGCCGCTTATACTGAAGTTTTTACTATCAAGTAAACGTTTTCAAAAACCACAACTAGAAACAGAAAATAAGGAAATATTAATTCAATGAGAGTGCTAATCACTGAAGATAATCAGCAGCTTGCGACATTTATACAGCAAGCAATTACTCAAGATGGTCACGCCGCTGATATTGCTGCAACTGCTGCACAAAATGAACAGTTAATGCAAAGCTGGCAGTATGATGCCCTCATACTAGATTTAGGCTTGCCAGATAAAGATGGTTTAGAGGTTATTCGCTCAATTCGAAAACAACAAAATGCATTACCAATTTTGATCCTCACCGCGCGTGGCAGTGTCGATGATCGCATCAAAGGACTTGATTTGGGTGCGGATGACTACCTGAATAAACCCTTCGCGATTGACGAGCTTAAGGCAAGACTTCGAGCATTGCTGCGTCGCCCGAGTACCTACACCGGAAATCTATTAACACATAACAATCTTGCTGTTGATACAAAGGCACGTCGTGTCACCGTTGGCTGTGAAAATTTAGCGATGGGGAAAACGGAAGTTGCCATTTTAGAATATATGATCAGAAATGCAGGTTTAACCGTGGGCAAAGATGCGCTTTACGATGCTATCTATGCCATGGGTTTCGAAGTAACGGATAATGCAATCCAAGTTGCAGTGCACAGGATCCGCAAAAAACTAGAATCGTCCAATGCACAAACAACTATCAATACACTGCGCGGTATAGGATATATTTTGACATGAAGCAACTTTCTCTCGCGAAAAAGATATTTCTGCATTTTTTTATTATTGGATCTGCAGTATTCAGCTTGATTGGTGTTAGTTTATATTTATTCTCCACAAATTATGCCAATCTTGCTGTTGAGCAAAGCATGGTTGGTATGAGTGAAGACATTCAAGAGCAACTCTACTTTGATAATACGAATAAGTTAATATATCAATCTGACAGCGTGGCTGAGAAATGGGGCTATGATGCTTTGTACAATAACCTCGTGTTTCGCGTCACACACGCACAAACTGGTACTGTTTTGCTGCAGTCTACGACCAATGAGAGTAGTTCCTCGGCGTTGCAAGCATTGATTGATACTAAAGATATCCCCCTTGGATATTCTCACCTTAATGGTATTGATCGTTATCGCATCGAAACCAACATTGACACCGTCCCAGTGTTCATCGATTTGGGCAGAAATGATCTTATTGGCGAGCTTGCCAATGAAGCTGTCATGCCCGTACTGAGCCAAGTCTCTATTTTTATCATCAGCGCGGCATTTTTAGTGTTTATGGTTGTTGGATATCTGTCTATTCGCTCTATTGTTCGGCCCGTGAAAAGCGTTGCGGAACAACTTCAAAGGATAAGGCCTGAACAACTCAATTTTAGGCTAAGTGAGCAAGGTCTCCCTGTTGAAATCGTTCCCATTGTGCATTCGTTGAATCAAGCGATGGCAAGAGTCGAAACAGGTTTTGATGAACAAAAACGATTTGTTGCTAACGCAGCCCATGAGTTAAAAACCCCGCTTGCAATTCTCAATACCCGTGTTGAACTCGCCCAGTTAGATAAACACACCCACTCTGGTATTTTGGCGGATGTAAGTTATATGACACGTGTTGTACAGCAATTGTTAGACCTGTCTCGTGCGCAGAGCCTTAACGCTTACGAAAAGCATTCGCTCAGTATTGTACCGTTAGCGAAAGAAGCCTGTATGATGCTGGCGCCATTATCTGTCACCATGGATAAACGGCTAGAACTGGAAATTGATGATACTGAAGAAGTAATTACAGGCGATCAGTCCTCCATTCATATCATGATAAAGAATCTCATCGAAAATGCCCTACGCCACAGTACTGAGCAAGCTCAGATTAAAGTAAAGGCCTCTGGAAAATGTATCGAAGTTATGGATAGCGGCCCTGGGATCGATATCCAAAATTATGAAAAAATCTTCGAGCGTTTTTGGCGCAAAGAGCAGTCATCAATGACTGGCAGTGGTCTTGGTCTCGCTATTGTAAAAGAGGTAGTCGATTTACATCACGCCACATTAGATGTTACATGTCAAAATTATATGGGTGGTGCGACCTTTTGTGTCACATTTAAATGACCACCTCCAAACAGCGCCGTATTTATTGTCAGAAATTTTAATCGGTAGATTGAGACCTCAAATCAATAACCAAAGAAAACCAAAGCTTTGTGGTTTTGAACTGCTGTATCGAAAATGAAGTTTACCGTTTCTATGTAGGAAGTTTCCTTCGTATATGGTTCGTCACTACCAAGAAAAACCTGTCGACCCGACTCTAATTCTTCAAAAGGGACACTGTAGAATTCAGGCCAATCATCATTATTGGGGATAGGAATAAATGCTTTATGATTAGATGGCGTCACATCTTCCATTATGTCTAGAAAGTCATCATGGCGAACCATCTCACCAAATTCTTGGCACAGCATTTCATATAAATAACCGTAAATAAAGTTGTCTTCGTCGTCCTCATCTATACTCGTTCCATTTATAATATTCGCCATGCAAGCGGCATATCCCTTAACATCCAGCTCTTCTTCTTGCCCTGCAATTTCATCTCGATATTTGGATAAAAACCTATCCAAAAATTGCTGATCTTTACTTCCCCACACCGCTTTTACTTTTTCTGCATCAACTTGATATGCAATGACATTATAACTCATTAAAAATCTCCTTTTTGAGTAAAATAGCTGGCTAACTTCTTTGCAGCTGCTACAAGCGCGAAGCTATACCAGCAAAAAATAACCTGCCAGCGCAATAACGATTACACTGGCGGCAAACGTAAACACTTTGCCAGAGCTTGCACCTCCTTCTTGAGTGTCTTTGCTACAATCTTCTCTTACATGGGCAATCACTGCAGACTCCGATCGTAAAACCGTTGAAGCTGGGCTAACATGGTCATTTGTTAAATCAACATAGCTATCGCCAGTTTGAGAACTAAAAGGGGGAGATTCATTTTTAAGCTGTGCGTCAATAACCGTGCTATCGGTTGCTTCGACTGCCGCTATGTATTTATGCGCTTCTAAACTATCACATGTAGCCTGATGAAAAGGCCTATTAAGCTCGACCTGCGTAGAAGGTTCATTATCCAAAGCTGGATCTAACAATACTTGAGCTATTAAGGTATCAGTATTATCTTCTTCCGATTCAGGAAGTGTAGTCTCAGGCGCAATATACTCGGGGTGATACAAAGTGACGATCGTTTCACCTGCAACGACTGCTTGCTCAAGCTTTTTGATAAAATCGCACACTACGCCATCATTGGGAGCACAAACTTCAAGGATGGCCTTGTCAGTATAAACATCGCAAAGCCTATCGCCACAAGCAACCATATCTCCTTCTTTAACATAGATTTCAATAATTGTCGCACTATCTACAAAGTCGGGTAATGCATCAATCTGCACGTCAATATTGCCTTTCCCTTTCAACTCATGCTCAGTAGTGATGTCTTCATTACTGAGCATGAGTTGAACTCTCTTCGATATCACTGCAGACTCTGATCGTAAAACCGTTGAAGCTGGACCAACATGGTCATTTGTAAAATCAACATAGCTATCGCCAGTTTGAGTACTAAAAGGGGGAGATTCATTTTTAAGCTGTGCGTCAATAACCGTGCTATCGGTTGCTTCGACTGCCGCTATGTCTTTATGCGCTTCTAAACTATCACATGTAGCCTGATGAGAAGGCCTATTAAGCTCGACCTGCGTAGAAGGTTCATTATCCAAAGCTGGATCTAACAATACTTGAGCTATTAAGGTATCAGTATTATCTTCTTCCGATTCAGGAAGTGTAGTCTCAGGCGCAATATACTCGGGGTGATACAAAGTGACGATCGTTTCACCTGCAACGACTGCTTGCTCAAGCTTTTTGATAAAATCGCACACTACGCCATCATTGGGAGCACAAACTTCAAGGATGGCCTTGTCAGTATAAACATCACAAAGCCTATCGCCACAAGCAACCATATCTCCTTCTTTAACATAGATTTCAATAACCGTTGCACTCTCGACAAAATCGGGTAATACATCGATCTGCACGTCAATATTGCCTTTTCCTTTCAACTCGTGGTCAGTAGTGATGTCTTCATTACTGAGCAGCTGATGAACTCTCTTCGATTCAAGTGCAACTAAGTGGTTTAATTCTGGATCCGGAGTGATTGACATAATAAGCGCATCAGCTTTCAAAACATCGCCTTCGCTCACCACGATTTTACCGATACGGCTGGCTTCTGGCGCTCGTAGCTCCAATACGACCTTACTCGTTTCGATATCACATAAGACTTGATCTTTTGCAACTTGATGTCCTTCAGCTACATAGAGTGTTGCAATTTTTGCAGTATCTATTAACTCAGGCAACACGGGTACTTTCATTTCAATCGTCATAATTTCCCTATTACGTTTAAGTATCCAATTAAAAGATGAGGCTCAAAACCTCAGATGAAAATCACTGATAATATGTCTAATTTAGTCGATTAACGTATTACAAAGTGGGGACAGGTGCAAGCTTCTCACTGCTCCAAAGGAAAGGAAATAGTAAACTGACTACCCACTCCTTCTTGACTTTGAACATCAATTTTCCCTTTGTGCTCTTTTACAATCGCATGAGTAACAGCAAGTCCCATGCCCGTACCTTCGCCGACAGGCTTAGTCGTAAAGAAAGGATCGAACAATCTAGGAAGCACATCAGCATCTATTCCAACTCCGTTGTCGCTAACGCTTAAGATAATATCTTGATCGTTACCCGGTGCGAGTAACACTTCTATTGATTTATGCGACTTATGGCTCATGTCTACCGCATATTTAGCATTCACCAACAGATTGATGATCGCCTGTTTTAGCGCCCCCTCCTTGCAATAGATATTTGGCACATCTTCGACCGCGACGGTTAGCTCGTATCCCTTGAGCTGACCATGAAGTAAACGAAGTGTGTCTTCAACAATAGACTTTAGAGACGCCCTACCGAAACTATCGTTATTGGAGCGAGAGAAATTCATTAAATCATTTACTATGGTTTTAATTCGCTCGCAGCCGTGCAGCGTATCGTGAACGAGATCCGGCAAATCATTCGTAATTTCGTCAATACGTTGCCTTAAATATATATCAATAAGGCGAGTTTCTAATTGCTCTCCTCTCAATTCATTTTGCTCAAGTAATTTTACTGTCTCAAGCAACTGCAAGATTGGCGAGATATAGTAATTAAGTGACTCAAGGTTCCCCGCCACATATGCCAGCGGGTTATTTAATTCATGTGCAACGCCTGCAGATAGTGTCCCTAACGTCGCCATACGTTCGTTGTTTATTAATACAGCTTGTTGATTCTTAAGCTGCGCTAATTGACGTTCAAGTGTTTGGTTAGCCAAATATAACGCACGCGTTTTTTCTTCAAGTAATGACTCGACTTCATCACGTGCACGACGCTCTCTTAGATACGCCTTTTTATAGTCGTTATATTCAGACATCGAATTAATCCAAATGCAGAATGAGTACGCAATGTTTAGCGCCGCTGTGCATGCACTGTGGATGTTCAATTTTTAGTTTGCGACTGTAAAATTGGGCGGCACCATAAAGTAGCCCTTCCGCACAAAAACACAATTTACGATTCGAGCAATACTCTAATACGATAGTTTTGTCATCTTTCACTATCGCCGCAATTGAGGGGAGATTCGGCTCATCGTAAAGCTTTTTTACCTCCATGTGTATCACGCTATCGATAGATAAAACCAATTCTTCAAACGACGCAAATTTTGACGAGATTCCTTTGTGCTTTTCCGCCAAAAATCCAAATAACGACTGTCCGAAAATGGCCAATACATCTGTCAATGGCTTATTCAATTTGTCAGCAACGCCTTGTGCTAACGCAAATAACTCTGCATCTGGGTAGGATGTAGGGGAAACATAAACCCTTCCCTCAGGTGCATGTGCTTCGAGTAACTCATCCCAAGCTTGCATGCCAATCGCTTCTACAACTAATTCTTCTAAACCTCTAAATATCACGCCGCGCATTAAACTCTCCCTTAACAAAGTTGCTGCGTTATATAGTCAAGACTCACCTCGAAACAAGCCTTTGAATTAACTAGCTTGTTTCGTTCTTAATTAAGTGTAGAACAATATTTGGGATGTAATAGATCTTTCTCTATTCAGCTGTAGAAGTTTGTTCGTCAAGTTTAATTGTATCGAGTTCAATTCTTTCAAGCATAGACATATTGAGAAAGTTATCTAGTTCCTCATTATGCGCAAATACCTTTTCTTTTATGCCTTGATAGTAGTCATTTACAATTCCAGATAAATTGCGCTCCATCCAAGTTTCAACAGAGTCTGAGCGTTTAAACGCATCGGGGTTTTCTTCAACATCTTCTAAAATAGATAGCCACATATTGAGCTCAGCTCGCACAGGTATACCTTCTGACTGCTCCATTACGTCATTCATCCAACCGAGTCCCTGATTTTCATAGGCTTTTATCAGCTGATTGTATAACCTACTTTTTTCGTTATCGTCAGCTGGTGCACCTTTAAATTTAACGTATTCTCGATTGTCAGTTCTAAAGTATTCTGTATTCTCATTTTCGTAATTGAGTTTGCTCAATCTTGCGAACAGGTTATTCGGCTCCCGCGTATCCACTTCGTTTAACATTTCTATAAAAGTAGTTCGGTCATTTGCCTTAACCAAGGTTGCCATATCTAGCATGCCACGACTCGTATCAAAATCAGAATTTGCTAAATGCGCGTTCAGATCTAAAAGATCACCGTCTGAGAATTTGTTATCAATGACAAATTTTGCATAGTCATTTAATAATTGGTTGTTCATGTCACCATACGCATTAAACTGGTCGAAAAGATCTGCCTCTCGCACAGTTAAGTCCATGTCTGTTCTACCGTCTTCATCCAATAAATAAGCTGGCAACGCTGGATCTGAAAAAACTTTGTTTTCAGCCTGTTCCATTAAGCTAGACATGGTTTTTACGGTGTCTTTTAATAACTCATCAGACATACTGCTCAGTTTATCAATCAACTTTTCTGAGTAGTCTTCACCCCTTTGACCAAAGCTGTTAACACTAAGTGACTGAACGATAAAATCGGTGAGCTGACCAAGCTCTTCATCCGTTAATCTGTTAGCCACGTCTAGAAGCGATTCTGTGGGCTTGAAGTGTGCAAATTTAGTCTGTTGTTCTTCATTCAAATGGTCGAAGATTGCTAAAAATTCATCAATTTTTTCTCGGCCTTCAAAATCACCGTAAGTATCTTTATAGATACGACCATTTTCATCCGTCCCTATGTGCTCTCGGTGAATACCGTAACTTTTCATGCCTAACATTCTGAATTCAAAATTACGCATAAAGTCTCTATCATATGAGACAGGTGATTCGGTGTAGGAAAAATCAATTGTGAACTCACTATTCACATCTGGAAATTGGGATACCTCTTCATCAGGTCTATCTTTTGCGAGCGTTTTGAGTGCGTCTTGCATTTCTTTCGACGAAGATGGAGCACCAACACTGACATGGTTGGTGTGAAATTGTGGCTTTATATTCATAACCTATATCCTTGTTACAAATTCAATTTACCGCGGAGTTATTAAACGTTATCGACCCACATAGAATAAACTTTACCCAATTTTGCTCCTTGTTTTAGCCTTACCTAATGTAGCTCGCCAAAATATCAAACCCACTGACGCTATCTTCAAAGTATCGCGCCTTTATCTCTACATATTCAGCATCACTGAAGAAGGACTCCATTGAAGCTTGATCAGGAAAATATATGGTAAAAAGTCGATTAGCTTGGCACTGTCCCTCTGTTAGCAAGGTTTCTGCAATATGAAAATCGTTACTAAATCCACCACCATATTGTCTTAAGATTGGCTTCATCGCTTCACGATATTTGGCATATCGCTCGCTGTTATGAATTTCCATCGCCACTAACATCTCATACATAATTTAGCCCTTTTAAAGTTGTTATCATCTTAATATTGCTCATAAATCTCCAGCGGCATACCATCAGGATCGCTGAAAAAGGTAAACCGTTTGCCTGTATATTCATCTATTCGAACAGGCTCTACAGCCACTTGATACTGCACAAGGTGTGCAATGCAAGCATCAATATCCGATACACTAAATGCTAAATGCCTCAGTCCTTGCGCTTCTGGGTGTGATGGTCGTTTTGGAGGGTTTGGAAACGAAAACAACTCAATCTGACTGCCATCTGGCAGCGCAAGATCTAATTTATAGGACGCTCTATCTTTTCGATAGTTCTCACGGAGTACGCGCAACCCAAGTACTTCGGTATAAAACACTTTTGATCTTTGGTAGTCAGAACAAATAACAGCAACGTGATGTATTCCAGATAACTTCAAGCACTTCTCCTCAAGCATTTAGGGTCTTTTAAATAAAAAAGCGGCAATTTGCATTGCCGCTTCACACACTCAAGTAGGAACTTGGACTACACGTTGTAAAACCAAGCCTATTTTTTCATTACAGGCGAATGCCGCCGTCAATCTCAACGACACGTCCCGTAAAGAAATCGTTTTCAATGATATATTTTGCTGTGTGGGCAATTTCTTGCGCTTCGCCAAGACGTCCTACAGGCTTCATTTTCACTAGCCGCTCTTTGGCTTCAGGCTTCATTGCATCGGTCATTTTTGTACGGATCACACCTGGTGCAATTGCGCCCACGCGAATACCAAAACGACCTAATTCTTTAGCCCAACTGGTAGTCATCGCAACGACACCAGACTTTGCCGCTGAATAATTGGTTTGTCCCATATTACCAGCGCGCGCAACGCTAGACATATTAATGATCACGCCACCGTTACCCGCTTCTACCATTTTGACAGCAGCTTCGCGGCCGCACAGGAAAACACCTGTAAGATTGACATCAATAACGGATTGAAATTGCGAAAGCGACATTTTATCGATGACTTGCCCGTCTTTTGCTTTGAGCAGCAAACCATCACGCAAAATCCCCGCATTATTAATTAATACCGAAATATCGCCGAAGTCATTTACGATGGCATTAAACACACTTTCCACGTCTGATTCTTGACTAACATTAGCGACATACGTGTTAACTTGTGTGCCGAATTGAGCAAGTTCGTGCTTCGCTTCTGCTAAAACGTCTTCTTGCATATCAATCAGGGCGAGTTTTGCCCCATGCTTTGCCATTTCAGTCGCCATGGCAAGACCTAAGCCTTGCGCACCACCAGTGATCACGACTGTTTTATTATTAATATCCATAGTGTCCTATTTCTCTGAATAAAGCTTAAAAATCGCACTAAAGTCTTCACTGCCTTTGCCTTGATTTTGCATCAAGTTATACAGATTCTTCGCCAGCGCCCCCATGGGCGTCGCAGAATTCGTTTGCTGCGCAGATTGCATCGCAAGGCCAAGATCTTTAGCCATTAAATCAACCATAAAGCCCGGCTTATAACCGTTCGAAGAAGGCACATTTTCTAGTACATCAGGACATGGGTTGTATAGCTCTAGCGTCCAGTTACGACCAGAGCTGTTTAGCATAATTTCGCTCAATACTTTAGGATCTAAGCCATGATCTACACCCATTTGCAGCGCTTCACTTGTGCCCGCCATAAGTATTGATAACAGCATATTGTTACATATCTTAGCGACTTGTCCGGCACCAATATCTCCAGCATGGAAGATATTCTTACCCATATTGGTCAGTACCACATGCGCACGTTCAAAGTCTGCTTTATTACCGCCGACAATAAAAGTTAAGGTACCGGCAGCTGCACCTGCCACACCGCCAGACACGGGCGCATCGACAAATGAAATACCCGATTCTGCCAACTTGTTGCCAACAAACTGAGCAGATTCAGCATCAATGGTCGAGCAATCAATTACTTGTGTATTTTTACTAAGGTAATTAATTAATCCGTCATCGCCGGTATACACTGCTCGAACATGTTTGCCGGCAGGCAGCATACTGATCACATAATCGGCTTCGCGACATACATCGCTCACAACCGTCGCTTTCGTCGCGCCACTTGCTTCAAGCGTCGCAACGGCCTCTGGGTTCAAATCGAATACACATACTTGGTGGCCAGCCTTTAATAGGTTAATGGCCATTGGACCACCCATATTACCTAAGCCGATAAATCCTACTTGTGCCATTTAAGTCATTCCTTATAAGTCACGCAATGGGTGATCGTTTTCATCCCAGCGAGGTGCAAAAAAGCGTTCTACCGCGTCGTCTGTAACTTCGGCGACAGATTTAAATCGCCAATTTGGCTTACCATCTTTATCAATAAGCAACGCACGAACACCTTCTTGAAACTCACCAAACTCGCCAGCCGTTACCGACATTCCTAATTCCTGCTTAAAACAGTCTCTTAGTGTTTTGCCTGCACTTCTAGTGAGCTGTGCTTTAACCAATGCAGCACTTAATGGTGAACCATGCTTTAATGCAGCCTGTGCCTTGCTTAGCCATTTGTTGTCAGTGCTATCCAACGCCAAAATAAACTCAACCTGCTCTGATAAAGTACCTTTCTCATCAAGCGCTTCGAACACCTTGATAAGTGGTTTAATTTCGCTTTTTGGCGGTGCATGAGAGGCTTCATCTAGTGACAACAGCAACTGAGTAAGCTTTTCATGATTTAATACATTGGTTTTGCCCCAGTTCACTTCAACTAGGTTTTGTAACAGTAAGCTCAGTTTTTCTGAGTCCATAAAGTGATCGGCGAGCCCAACCAGCTTAGCATCCGCAGCGTTAATGTTTGCAGCAGTGAGACCCAAGAATAGTCCAACGCCCTTTGGCATCTTATTGAGGAAATAGCTCCCACCCACATCAGGGTATAAACCAATGGTGATTTCCGGCATCGCGATGCGCGACGTTTCGGTCATCACTTTATGGCTTGCGCCAGCCGTTAAGCCCAATCCACCACCCATGATGATGCCATTACCCCATAGTAGGATTGGCTTATCATAGTTATGGATTTGATAATCTAACCGGTACTCTTCACTGAAAAAGGTTTCGATTAATGCGTTACTCGTATCAGACGACATTTCGCGATATAAACTCACGACATCGCCGCCGGCACAAAACGCCTTCTCTCCAGCACCTTTTAGCATAACCATTGCTATTTGTGGGTCGTTTGCCCAAGCGTCTAGTTGTGGCGCGAGCAAACGGATCATATCAAGGTTTAAGGCATTTAACGCTTTTGGTACATTTAATGTCGCCAGCGCTATTTTCATCCCGTTATGGCACGTTGCCTGTTCGAATATAACCGGCGCCTCTTCGTGATTTATTAGCTCAAATTCAATCATTAGCCATTTACCCAATTCGCTTTACGCTTCTCTAAAAACGCGTTTACGCCTTCTTTTTGATCTTGCGTATCGAATAGTGTTACGAAAAGTTCGCGTTCAAGTGGCAATGCGCTATTGATAGTGCCAGTGCGGCCTTTTTGAATTAGAGCCTTACAAGCCGTGACCGCAACTGGACTTTGATCTTCTACTTTCTTAGCAAGTTCAAGCGCAGCTTCCAGTGCTTTACCCTGCTCGACCACTTCTTCAACTAAGCCAATTTGCTGTGCTTTATCAGCTTTTAAGCGCTCACCGCATAAAATCATACGTTTTGCCCAGCCTTCGCCTACAAGCCACGACAAGTTTTGTGTGCCGCCAGCACAAGGTAACAACCCTACTTTCGCCTCAGGAAGTGCCATTTGTGCTTGAGCTTCGGCAATGCGGATATCGCATGCTAGTGCTACTTCTAAACCGCCCCCCATTGCAAAACCGTTGATAGCAGCAATAGATACGCCTCTAAAGTCGCAGAGTGTTTCAAACGCTTCGCCAAATACTCGAGACATATCCGCAGCTACTCCTTTGTCGCCGTCAGCAAATACGTTTAGATCTGCACCTGCTGAAAAGAACTTTTCACCTTCGCCAGTGATCACTAACGAATAGATTTCTTTATCTGCATTCAATTCGATTACTAGATTTTTAAGTGCAGTTAATGTGTCTTTTGTCCACGTATTCGCGGGTGGATTTGACATAGTAACAACGGCAGTATGGCCTTGTTTTTCGAGTTTTAATTGTGCAGTCATGATACTCTCCTTATAGGACGCTTGCCGCGCCTTCAGCTAAGATCCGACGTGCAATAATTACACGCATGATTTCGTTTGTACCTTCAAGGATCTGATGAACACGTACGTCACGTAAATGACGTTCAAGTGGATATTCTTTGATATACCCGTAACCACCATGAATTTGCAGTGCATCATCACACACTTTAGTGCCTACATCAGTGGCAAAACGCTTCGCCATTGCGCAATAAGTGGTCTTTTCTGGGTCGTTGCTATCCAGTTTAAATGCCGCAAGTCGAACCATTTGGCGCGCAGCCACAAGTTCTGTATTCATATCTGCAATTTTAAATTGCAGTGCTTGGAACGCTGCTAACGGTTTACCAAACTGAGAACGCTCTTGCATATACTGCTTGGCGGTATTGAGCGCCTGCTGGGCTGTACCAATCGAGCAAGTTGCAATGTTAATACGACCACCATCAAGGCCTTGCATCGCAAATTTGAAGCCTTCGCCTTCTTGGCCTAGTAGGTTGGCAGCTGGGATACGGACATTTTCAAGCGTGATAAGGCGCGTAGGTTGAGCGTTCCAACCCATTTTTTCTTCTGCTTTGCCATAAATAACGCCATCAGCATCGGCAGGTACAACAAAGGCCGAAATACCTTTTGGACCAGCCTCACCGGTTCTTGCCATTACCACCAATACGTCTGTTTCACCTGCACCTGAGATAAACATCTTAGAGCCAGACAAAACGTACTCGTCGCCTTCTTTTATTGCTTTTGTTTTCAGCGATGCGGCATCAGAGCCAGAACCTGGCTCTGTTAGGCAATAAGAAGCCAGAAGCTCACCTGTTACTAACTGATCCATATATTTTGCTTTGGTTTCTTCCGTTGCAAAGCTCGCTATCATCCACGTTGCCATGTTATGAATAGTCAACATGGCGGTGGTTGCTGTACAACCCATAGAAAGTTGTTCAAAAATAATACTTGAATCAAGGCGAGATAAACCCAGACCACCTGCCTCTTCTGGCGTATATAGACCGCAAAAACCAAGCTCACCTGCTTTTTGAATTACGTCTTTTGGAAAAATGTGCTCTTGATCCCATTTTGCAGCATGTGGAGCAAGCTCGCTCATTGCAAATTGGTGCGCCATATCGGCAAATGCTTGTTGATCTTCGTTTAGGTTAAAGTCCACGCTAGACCTCTCTTGCTGTTCTGACACCCTGAATATGTGTCGGTAATTCTTATCGTTTTGGTAAAAAATAGCGTGCTCCCCCTGCAGAGCACGCTATGCAATATGAGTTATCTAAGGTTGATACTCATATTTGGACCACTGACAGCCTCATCGTCAAACCAACGTGAGGTAATTGTTTTGGTTTCTGTATAGAAACGCACGCCTTGCTTACCATAGGTGTGTTGGTCACCGTAGAATGAATTCTTCCAACCGGTAAATGAGAAGAACGGCAATGGCACAGGAATAGGAATATTAATGCCTACCTGACCCACTTCAATTTCACGCTGGAACTTACGTGCTGCGCCACCGCTTGCAGTGAATAATGAGGTACCGTTACCGTATGGGTTGTTATTAATAAGCGTAATTGCTTCATCTAAACTATCGACAAATACACAACAAAGGACTGGGCCAAAGATTTCTTCTTTGTAGATATCCATTTCAGTTGTGACATTTGAAAACAGGGTTGGACCTACCCAATTACCATTTTCATAACCCTCAACTGTAAAATCAGAACCGTCTAGCAAACACGTTGCGCCTTGCTGCTTACCACTGTCAATCAGCGATAGAATGCGCGCTTTAGCCTGCGGCGTCGTTTGCGGACCATAAGCAGCTTCAGGATCATCCCAAACGCCAGGACGAACCTTCGCCATTGCGTCTCTTAGTTCCTCTACCCACTGTTGTGATTGCCCAACAAACACAGCAACTGAGATCCCCATACAGCGCTGACCACCCGCGCCGACCGAAGAGCCAACCAGGTTATTGATCACTTGTTCTTTTTTCGCATCTGGCATGATAACCATGTGGTTTTTCGCACCGACACACGCTTGAACGCGTTTGAGATTTTGCGTACCTTTGCTGTAAATGTACTGACCAACACCACAAGAACCCACGAAAGAAATCGCGCGAATTTCCGGCGCTTCAAGGATTTGGTCAACCTGATCCTTACTACCGTGTACTACCTGTAGTACGCCTTTTGGCGCACCAGCTTCTTCAAACAATTCAACCAAGCGCATTGGCGTTAGTGGATCTTGCTCTGATGGCTTAAGTACAAAGGTGTTACCGCATACAATTGCCATTGGGAACATCCACAGCGGGATCATCGCTGGGAAGTTAAATGGCGTAATACCCGCACAAACGCCTAGCGGTTGGGTATATGAATAGGTGTCGATATTTCGGGCAACGTTTTCTACCGTCTCGCCCATCATCATTGAAGGGGCATTACATGCTTGCTCAACCACTTCAATACCACGCCATACATCACCTTTCGCATCTTCAAACGTTTTGCCTAGTTCATGGCAAATGATGGTTGCGATTTCTTCTTGATGCTCTTTAAGAAGCGCTGCATAACGCATCATAATTCGCGCACGCTCAGTTACCGGAACATTACGCCACGTTTTAAATGCTTCTTGAGCTGAATGAATTGCAGCTTGTACTTCTTCGTTAGTAGCACAAGGTACTTTTGCTAACACTTCTTGATTAGCCGGATTAACAACGTCTAACCATTTGTCAGACTGAGACTGTGAAAATTCACCGTTGATGTATAAAGGTACTTGGTGCATGAAGCACTCCTCCCCATAAAACGAGTTTATGCGCTGCGTGAATGATTAGAATTATGGAAAACGCAGCGCCCCTTGAACGAAATAAATTGCAGTAACTTACACTTCTACCGCGAGCGCTACAGCTTCACCACCACCGATACATAGTGACGCTATGCCTTTTGATAAGCCGCGGTTTTTTAGTGCATGGATAAGTGTAACTAAGATGCGTGCACCGCTTGCACCGATTGGGTGACCTAGTGCACAAGCACCACCGTTGACGTTGACTTTGTTGCTATCTAACTGCATTTCGTTGATAGCTAACATAGTCACCATGGCAAACGCTTCGTTGATTTCCCAAAGGTCAACGTCTGCTGTCGACCAACCTGCTTTTTCAAGCAGCTTATTCATCGCACCGACTGGTGCCACGGTAAATTCAGCAGGCGCTTGTGAGTGAGTTGCATGGGCAACAATCTTACAAAGTGGTGTCAAACCGTGCTTTTTCGCTTCTGATTCACTCATTAAAATCAGCGCTGCTGCACCGTCAGAAATAGACGAAGAGTTAGCAGCAGTGATAGTGCCGTCTTTTTTAAATGCTGGGCGAAGTGATGGAATTTTGTTTGGACGCGCGTTACCAGGTTGCTCGTCAGTATTAACCTCAACATCCCCCTTACGCGTACTCATAACATGAGGGGCAATTTCATTGCCAAAGCTGCCATTTTCGATTGCGGCGTTTGCTTTACTTAGTGAGCCAAGTGCAAATTCATCCATGTGCTCACGGGTAATGCCATATTCATCAGCAGTAGCTTGTGCGAAACAACCCATCGCTTTATTGTCATAAGCATCTTCTAAGCCATCAGCCATCATATGGTCTTTGATTTCGCCATGACCCATGCGCATTCCGCCACGGGCTTTTGGAATAAAGTAAGGTGAGTTAGTCATGCTTTCCATGCCACCAGCGATAGCAGAATTAATGCTACCTGAGCGGATGAGATCATGCGCGAACATCGCCGCTTTTAGACCCGAGCCACACACCTTGTTAATTGTCGTCGCTCCCGTCGAGCGTGCAAGCCCCGCGTGTAGCATCGCTTGACGCGCTGGCGCTTGACCAAGGCCTGCGGGTAAGACACAGCCCATGATCACTTCGTCTATACTCGCATCACTAAGACCTGTTTCATTCATTACTGCTTTAATTGCAGTCGCACCTAAGTCTGTCGCGGTTGCGTCAGATAGGCTTCCCATAAAGCCACCCATTGGTGTACGCTTAGCAGCGACGATGACAACAGCTTCGTTACTCATTGCAAAACTCCTGTTTACAAGCCAATCTTGGCTTGTTAAAAATTAACTCTGTATTCGAGCATACATAATATTTACGTTTACGCCAACGTAAATCTAAAATCAAGCCAAACGAGATCAGTGAAAGTGTAAAGCTAACTTGCACAAATTTGTTTCCAAGGCTTATTTTCTCTAGCTGTAATGAAGATTTGATGACAATTCGAACGGACAGATTATTCCTTTTATAAGACTAAAGAAGGATCTGCTATTCTTACTTTACCTTTACGTAAACTTCACTTATATTGGTCTAATCAGTGACGTTGTAAGTGTAAATAAAAATGCAAGAAATTAATGAACCTACCTATTCAATCAGCGAGTTAGCTAAAGAATTTGATATTACTACTCGCAGTATTCGTTTTTACGAAGACCAAGGACTCCTTTCTCCTAGGCGCCAAGGACAAACGCGTATTTACTCAAAACGTGACAAAGTTCGATTAAAACTGATCCTTCGCGGAAAACGTCTTGGTTTTACACTTGCTGAAACTGGCCGACTATTTGAGCTTTACGACGCCGACAAATCGAGCGAAAAGCAACTTAAAACCATGTTGCAACTCATTGAAGAGAAAAAAGCCGACTTAAGCCAACAGATGGACGACATTAAAGTTGTCTTAATGGAACTGGTGACGGCTGAGCGCCGTTGTCGCGACACCCTACACGAGCTCGAAAAATAAACTCTCACAACAGGATGAATACCGATGAGCACAGTATCTTTATATAAAGAATTAAACTTTGGACTAGGCGAAACAGCAGACATGATCCGTGATCATGTGAATAGCTTTGCGACCAGTGAAATTGCCCCACTTGCTGAAAAAACAGATCAAGAAAATGCATTTCCGAACGAAATGTGGCCAAAGTTTGGCGAAATGGGCCTACTTGGGATCACCGTCGCTGAAGAATTTGGCGGCTCAAACATGGGTTATCTTGAACACGTTATCGCAATGGAAGAGATAAGCCGTGCGAGTGCATCAATTGGCTTAAGCTACGGCGCACACTCAAACCTATGTGTAAACCAAATTAACCGTAACGGTAACCAAGCCCAAAAAGAAAAGTATCTACCAAAACTTATCAGCGGTGAACACATCGGTGCACTAGCAATGAGTGAGCCCAATGCTGGCTCTGACGTGGTTTCAATGAAACTACGTGCTGAAAAGCAAGGTGACAAGTTCATCCTAAACGGTAATAAAATGTGGATCACCAATGGTCCAGATGCCGACGTTTTTGTGATTTACGCAAAAACGGATACCAATGCAGGCCCTCGCGGGATCACGGCCTTTATCGTCGAAAAAAGCTTCCCTGGTTTTTCAACGGCACAAAAGTTAGACAAACTTGGAATGCGTGGTTCAAACACCTGTGAGCTGGTATTCGAAAACTGCGAAGTACCTGCAGAAAACATCCTTGGCGAATACAACGAAGGCGTTAAGGTACTCATGAGTGGCCTAGACTACGAGCGTGTGGTATTGGCAGGCGGCCCGCTTGGTATTATGCAGGCTTGTATGGATGTGGTAGTACCTTATATTCACGAGCGTAAACAATTTAACCAATCCATCGGTGAATTCCAGCTGGTGCAGGGCAAAGTTGCTGACATGTACACGCAAATGAACGCCGCACGCTCATACGTTTATACCGTGGCGAAAGCCTGTGACCGTGGCGAAACCACTCGTAAAGATGCTGCTGGTGCAATTTTATATGCCGCAGAACTTGCAACCAAACTTGCACTTGATGCCATTCAGCTACTAGGTGGAAACGGTTATATCAATGAATATCCTACAGGTCGACTACTTCGCGATGCCAAGCTGTATGAAATTGGCGCTGGTACGTCTGAGATCCGCCGTATGCTTATCGGACGTGAGCTATTCAACGAAAGTCGCTAGGAGTGCTACATGACGGTACTAAACTCTGCGGTTAATCCGCATGATCCCCAGTTTAAGGCAAACAGCGATGCAATGGCATCGCTGGTTGCTGATCTTAAAGATAAAGTCGCCACACTCAGCCAAGGTGGTGGTGAAGCGCTTATTGCCCGTCACCAAAGTCGTGGTAAATTATTTGTCCGTGACCGAATTGAAACCTTGCTTGACGAGGGCTCGCCGTTTTTAGAAATTGGCCAATTCGCCGCGTTTGGCGTTTACGAGCAAGATATTCCTTGTGCTGGTGTGGTCGCCGGGATCGGACGCGTCAAAGGCGTTGAATGCATGATTGTGGCAAATGATGCGACGGTAAAAGGGGGAACCTATTTCCCTATTACTGTAAAAAAACACCTACGAGCGCAAGAAATCGCTGAGCGCTGCCATCTTCCTTGTATTTATTTAGTGGATTCTGGCGGTGCGAACTTGCCAGAACAAGATGAAGTATTCCCAGATAAATTGCATTTTGGTCGGATTTTCTACAATCAAGCCCGTATGTCTGCAAAGGGGATCCCACAAATCGCAGTGGTCATGGGGTTATGTACCGCTGGCGGCGCATATGTACCAGCAATGGCCGATGAAAGTATTATCGTCAAAGAACAAGGCACCATTTTCTTGGCAGGGCCACCACTTGTTAAAGCGGCCACGGGTGAAGAAGTGAGTGCAGAAGACTTAGGCGGCGCAGATGTTCACTGTAAAGTCTCAGGTGTAGCCGATCACTATGCAGAAAATGACGAGCATGCGCTTTCTATCGCAAGGCAGTGCGTGTCACGCCTTAACCATCAGCGCCCTATTCGCCCACTCCTTCAAGATGCCAAACCACCACGTTATGACATCAGTGAGGTGTATGGCATTGTCGGTACGGATCTGAAAAAGCCATTTGATGTACGCGAAGTCATTGCCCGTATCGTGGACGATTCTCAGTTTGATGAATTTAAACGCTACTTCGGCGAAACGCTCGTGACTGGTTTTGCTGAGATTTATGGTCACCCTGTGGGGATCGTAGCAAACAACGGTATTCTCTTCTCTGAATCAGCGCAAAAAGGCGCACACTTTATTCAACTCTGTGCACAGCGCAATATTCCGCTGCTATTTTTGCAGAATATTACTGGATTTATGGTTGGCCAAAAATACGAAGCGGAAGGTATCGCTAAGCACGGTGCAAAAATGGTAACAGCCGTTTCCTGTGCTGATGTGCCTAAGTTTACAGTATTGATTGGCGGCTCATATGGTGCTGGTAACTATGGCATGTGTGGTAGAGCCTACGAGCCAACCATGATGTGGATGTGGCCAAACGCACGGATCTCCGTAATGGGTGGTGAACAAGCTGCTGGCGTATTAACGCAGGTTAAACAAGATGGTTTAGCGCGCAAAGGCCTTAGCATGAGCGATGCCGAAGTGAGCGAATTTAAAAAGCCAATTATCGAGCAATACGAAAAGCAAGGACACCCATTCTATGCCAGCGCAAGGCTTTGGGACGATGGCGTTATCGACCCTGCGGATACGCGCACAGTACTTGGTCTTGCCTTAGAGGCTGCGAGCAATGCGCCGCAAAAAGAGTCTAAATTTGGCGTCTTCAGAATGTAAGGAGCACTTATGCCTGTCACTTTAAATATAACAAAAAGCAAAGTGGCGATTTTAGAGCTAAGTCGCCCAGAAAAACATAATGCCTTCAATGCGGAGGTGATTGCCGAACTCATTAAGAATATCGAATATGCCAGCGATCTCGATGTCAGAGCGCTGGTATTAAAAACCGAAGGTAAACACTTTTCAGCGGGGGCTGATCTGGCGTGGATGAAATCCATGGCAGACAACGACTATGACGAAAACGTCGCTGATTCTTTAGAACTTGCTAAATTAATGCAAGTGCTGGCCACTTGCCCTCACCCAACGCTGTGTTTGGTGCAAGGTGCTGCTTTTGGCGGTGCGCTTGGGTTAATCGCCTGTTGTGATATCGCCATTGCAGAGCACAACTCTAAATTTTGTTTAAGTGAAGTCAAGCTTGGTCTTATTCCGGCTGTGATTAGTCCTTATGTCATTAAAGCCATTGGGGAGCGCCAAGCGCGACGCTATTTTTTAACAGCCGAAGTCTTCGATGGTGAAAAGGCGCTAGAAATGGGTTTAATTCACGAATTGAGCGATGATTTAGCAAAAAGCGAAGCGGACTTTCTCGATACCTTGCTTAACAATGGCCCTGCTGCTGTGAAAAGTGCCAAAGCACTGATCAGCGAAGTTGCTGGTAAAGAGATAAATGAAGCGTTGGTCGCCCATACCGCAAAGCGTATCGCTGAAATTAGAGTAAGTGACGAAGGCCAAGAAGGTCTTAGCGCCTTTTTCGATAAACGAGCACCACGCTGGCAAACCGCCGCAAGCGAATAGGAGTCAACATGCTAACTAAAATTCTAGTCGCGAACCGTGGTGAAATTGCCTGCCGCGTGATGCGCACCGCAAAGAAATTGGGCCTAACCACAGTGGCAGTTTATTCTGATGCAGATGCCAATGCGATGCATGTGAAAACAGCTGACGAAGCCTATCATATCGGTCCGGCACCAAGTAAAGAGTCTTATTTGGTTGCGGACCGAATTCTTGAAGTCGCCAAGGCGGCGGGCGTCGATTGCATCCACCCTGGTTATGGTTTTTTGTCTGAAAATGAAGTATTCGCTAAAGCATGTGAAGCGGCAAACATTGCGTTTATTGGTCCGCTGGCAAGCTCTATTGAAGCGATGGGTTCTAAGACCCGTGCCAAGGAAATCATGCATGACGCTAATGTGCCCTTAGTCCCGGGGTATTATGGCGACAAACAAGAAGATGATTTCTTGCAAGCAGAAGCAGAAAAAATCGGCTTTCCGGTACTTATCAAAGCCGCTTACGGCGGTGGTGGTAAAGGGATGCGCGTGGTACGAGAAAGCAGCGAGTTTTTGTCGGCACTACATGGTGCTAAACGTGAAGCTGCAGCGAGTTTTGGCAATGACTTAGTACTGCTTGAGCGTTTTGTTGATAAGCCTCGTCACGTAGAAGTACAAGTTTTTGCCGATAGTCACGGTAACTGTGTTTACCTCGGTGATAGAGACTGTTCACTACAGCGTCGTCACCAAAAGGTGATTGAAGAAGCGCCCGCCCCAGATTTGAGTGATGCGATGCGCAAAGCTATGGGTGAAGCAGCAGTACGCTGTGCGCAAGCGATTAACTATCGCGGCGCAGGTACAGTAGAGTTCTTATTATGTGGCGATGAGTTCTTCTTTATGGAGATGAATACCCGCCTGCAAGTAGAGCACCCAGTGACAGAAATGGTAACTGATCTCGATTTAGTCGAGTGGCAACTGATGGTTGCTGCGGGTGAACAGCTACCGCTGACTCAACAGCAGATTTCGTTATCTGGTCATAGCTTTGAAGCACGTATTTACGCAGAAGACCCTGAAGAAAACTTCATGCCGTTTTCAGGTGTACTTTCACACCTTAGCTTTCCAGAAGCCAAAGATGGCGTAAGAATTGACACAGGCGTGCAGCAAGGCGATGAGATCAGCCCATTTTACGATCCTATGATCGCCAAGCTTATTGTTCATGGCAAAAATCGTGAACAAGCGTTACTAAAGCTAAAATCGAGTTTAGAGCAAGTACATCTGTGTGGTTTAAAATCCAATATTGCATTTTTACATCACTTAGCAGGCCACCCTACTTTCACAGCTGGTGCGCCTGATACCCACTTTATTGACACGCAAACTGAGGTATTAACTCTATCGAATACGCCGCTGGATAAAATGGTGTTATTAGCAAGTGCGGCCTATCTTAGCCACCAACAACCATGTAAAAACACGGTGTGGGGAAACTTAGGCTTTAGGCTTAACCAAACCGCGAAAGTGGATTTACCATTTGCAGATCATGCCGCCTGTGCTTATCAATCTCAGGGGGCTTGGAAGGTCTCGTTTAACGAGCAAATCCACCAAATTGAATCTGAATTAAATGGACACCAGCTGACAGTGGTGATTGATGGTGCACGGGTACATGCCAGTGCCATTGTGACCGAAACCGCGATCACTATTATGTATGGCCCGTATCAACATACCGTTGAACTCAAGTCAAAGCACTACATTAGCGATCATGAGCACGAAGCCGCACCGCTGGCAGCGCCATTGAACGGCACCGTGGTTAAGCATTTGTTAGCCGTCGGTACCCAAGTTAATAAAGGCGATGCAGTCGTGATAATCGAAGCCATGAAGATGGAATATACGCTCAATGCACCATTTGATGGCACGCTGACTTCATACTGCTTTGCAGAAGGCGAGTTGGTCAGTCATGGCGATATGCTGGCGATTGTTGAGGAGCAAGACTAATGTCTCAGTATCCGGCTAACGTTAAAATTGTAGAAGTCGGCGCACGTGACGGCTTACAAAATGAGGTAAGTGTTGCCACAGAAGCTAAAATCTCGCTGGTTAACGCATTAAAAGACGCTGGTCTCAAGCACATAGAAGCAGGCGCGTTTGTGTCGCCCAAATGGGTGCCACAAATGGCCGATTCTGCTGCGGTGATCCAAGGCTTTGAGCGTAGTGAAGGCGTTGAAATAAGCGCCCTAACGCCAAACCTTAAAGGCGCAGAGCTTGCACTAGAAAATCAGGTCGACGAATTTGCCATTTTTACTGCCGCCAGTGAGGCATTTACGCAAAAAAACATCAACTGCACGATTGAACAAAGTATTGAACGCTTTCGTCCCGTTGTTGAACTTGCACAAAAAAACAACATAAAAGTAAGAGGTTATGTTAGCTGCGTGGTTGGTTGCCCATATCAAGGTGAAGTACAACCAGAGCAAGTTTTAGCGGTATGTAAACAATTGTTGTCACTTGGTTGTTATGAAATCAGCCTAGGCGACACCATAGGTGTTGGTACGCCTAAAAAGGTCCAGCAGCTGCTCACCTTGTTACTGCAACATATCCCTGCTGACAAGCTTGCGGTGCATTTCCATGATACCTACGGACAAGCATTAACGAATATTCACACGGCCCTGCAAATGGGGATCGCAACTGTTGATAGCGCCGTTGCAGGTCTTGGTGGTTGCCCTTACGCCAAAGGCGCGTCAGGAAATGTTGCCACTGAGGATGTAGTTTACTTGCTGCAAGGACTTGGCATTGAGTGTGGAATTGATTTAGAAAGGCTAGCAAAAGCAGGATGGACAATTTGTGATGCGCTAGGCAAGACACCAAGCAGTAAAGTGTCGTTAGCACTCAAACAAACTTGTCAATCTTAAAACAATAACATTATTAGGAGTGGGCTTATGGCCGGTTTCGATAAAGTCGTATCAAGCTACAGCGAAGCGATGGCGGGTCTTAAAGACGGCGATACCATCATCGCAGGTGGCTTTGGTTTGTGTGGTATTCCAGAAGGCTTAATTGCAGAAATTAAGCGCCTGCAAACAAAAGAACTTACCGTGGTTTCAAACAACTGTGGGGTCGACGACTTTGGTTTAGGTATTTTGCTTAAAGATCGTCAAATTAAGAAGATCATTGCCTCTTATGTTGGTGAAAATGCGCTGTTTGAACAGCAACTACTCGATGGCATTATTGACGTTGAATTAACACCACAAGGTACGCTTGCAGAGAAGATGCGCGCTGGTGGCGCTGGGATCCCAGCTTTTTACACGGCAACAGGGTACGGTACTCCCATTGCTGAAGGTAAAGAAGTAAAAGAATTTGATGGCCGACCATATATTTTGGAAGAATCAATTACCGGTGAGTTTGCTATTGTTAAGGCTTGGAAAGCAGATCGCTACGGCAACTTGGTGTTCCGCCACACAGCAATGAACTTTAACCCAATGGCAGCGACAGCCGGAAAAATCACCGTCGCGGAAGTTGAAGAAATCGTAGAACCGGGTGAACTTGAGCCGAGTCAAATCCACACCCCTGGTATTTATGTCAATCGCGTGATCAAAGGTGACTTTGAAAAACGTATTGAACGTGTCACAACGCGCAAATAGGAGGCAATCATGGGTTTAAATCGTGAACAAATTGCGATGCGCGTGGCGCAAGAGCTTGAAGACGGTTACTACGTTAACTTAGGCATAGGTATTCCAACCTTAGTGGCTAACTACGTACCACAAGGCATTGAAGTGATGCTGCAATCGGAAAATGGCTTGTTGGGTATGGGTCCCTACCCAACTGAAGACCAAGTTGATGCCGATATGATCAACGCGGGTAAAGAAACCGTGACAGCAGCGACAGGTGCAGCAATTTTTAATAGTGCGGAAAGCTTTGCCATGATCCGTGGTGGTCATGTAGACTTGACGGTACTAGGTGCTTTTGAAGTTGATCAACAAGGCAATATCGCGTCTTGGATGATCCCGAAAAAATTAATCAAAGGCATGGGTGGTGCAATGGACTTAGTTGCTGGTGCACGCAACATCATAGTGACCATGACCCATGCTAGCAAACACGGCGATTCTAAATTGCTTGAATCATGCACATTGCCACTGACCGGCGTAAATTGTGTAAAGAAAATCGTAACAGATTTAGCTGTGTTAGAAGTAAAAGACGGCGCATTCCATTTGCTAGAACGCGCACCGGGTGTTAGTGTTGATGAAATAATCAGCAAAACTGCAGGCAAGCTTATCGTCGACGGTGAGATCCCCGAAATGCAGTTTGAGGCGTCGTAAGACACACCCTAACTTACAAATGTACCGACCTCATTCCCAGTGCCAAAGGCGCTGAGTTACCCAAAACCCCTCGCAAGAGGGGTTTTTTTTCACCATCAAAGGAAAACTCTTTACTCTACATCACTCTTTATGTCTAGTTGATGAATGTGATGATTTTTAAATAAAAAATTCAGTAGCCATTTACTTTTCAATCTCACCCCCTAAACTAGTAAAGATAGTTTTGGTTGGCATTGAATTTTCACCTGCCAGTACAACTTAAAACTAAAAAGTTGCTGCTTTGAAGCATCGACTGAATATCAAGTTGACACAATATATTGATACCATAGCTTAGTAGCATAACGGTTCGGTTGGTTTATCTTAATTACAAGTATTGAGGCAGTATACTGTCGCTGTAACTAACATAAACCCATCATATATTTAGATAGTCATTCGGCTGGTGTGATTGAAATGCATAAATCGAATGAATACGCTAAATAATCTAAACTAGACTAAGTAATTTTTGTGGCTTATGGCTAGCATATTGTATGGCAGATAAAGTCATTCTAAGCCGCTAATGATTAGCATTAATAGCCAGATTACATTTTGCTTTGTTGCATAGTTAGTTTATGTCGAATTGTTATCAACCATTGTCTAGCGATTAATTCAGTATATCAGCTTGGTGTCGTATCACGATGAGAACAACAAGAGGATATCATGGGCAATCACCACGATAAGTACAGCATCGATAATACAGACTACACCGTTGGACAAGACAATGTTCAAAAGTGGGGATTTGACGTACATAACCCTGTATTTGGTGTAAGTGCTGGATTAATACTGGCGTTTTTAGTCGCCGTATTATTAGTTGATGCAAACACAGCTAAAACCACTTTAGACGGCATAAAGTGGGATATCATAGGTAACTTTGATGCCCTATTTATGTGGTCTGGTAATTTCTTTGTGCTATTTTGTTTGGTGCTCGTTTTATCGCCTTACGGTAAAATTCGTTTAGGTGGTGAAAACGCCAAACCAAGCTATACTCGGGCGTCATGGCTGGCGATGCTATTTGCAGCAGGTATGGGTATTGGTCTGATGTTTTGGGGTGTAGCGGAGCCTGTTGCCTACTACACTGGCTGGTATAAAACACCATTAAATGTTGCTGCAAACACACCTGAAGCGGCTGAACTTGCAATGGGCGCGACCATGTACCATTGGGGTTTGCATCCTTGGGCTATTTACGCCGTTGTCGCGCTTTCTTTAGCATTCTTTGCCTACAATAAAGGCTTACCACTGTCGATCCGCTCAATCTTTTATCCTATTTTAGGAGACAGAGCTTGGGGTTGGCCGGGCCATATCATCGATATTCTCGCCGTTCTTGCTACCTTGTTTGGCCTTGCGACATCACTCGGTCTGGGCGCACAGCAAGCCGGTGCTGGGATCCAACATGTATTTGGCATAGAGGCAGGTCTCGGTCTAGAAATTGCTGTGATTGTGGGCGTTACTGCCCTTGCGATTATTTCGGTTGTTCGCGGTATTGATGGCGGTGTAAAGATACTTAGTAACGTTAATATGTTAATTGCATTTGTGTTATTAGTATTCGTTGGTATTGCAGGTTTTGCGATTGCCATGGGTAATATTCCGACGACTTTAATGGCCTATGTTGAAAACATCATTCCACTGAGTAACCCGCATGGTCGTGAAGATGAAGCATGGTTCCAAGGTTGGACCGTATTTTACTGGGCATGGTGGATTTCTTGGTCACCGTTTGTCGGTATGTTTATCGCACGTGTTTCTGAGGGTCGCACCATACGTGAGTTTATCACCGCAGTATTATTAATCCCGACATTGGTAACCGTGATCTGGATGTCAATCTATGGTGGCCTTGCCATCGATCAGGTAAAAAATGGCATTGGCGCTCTAGGTACTGATGGCTTGAATGAAGTGCCACTGGCTATGTTCCAAATGTTTGAAAACCTACCTATGAGCGATTTACTCTCGTTCACGGCGATTGTACTTGTACTGGTTTTCTTCATCACCTCGTCGGATTCTGGTTCTTTGGTTATCGATAGTATTACCGCTGGTGGTAAAATAGATGCCCCAGTACCACAACGTATATTCTGGGCGAGTATTGAAGGTGCAATTGCGGCAGCACTACTGTGGATCGGCGGTAAAGAAGCAATTGAAGCACTGCAAGCTGGTGCTATTTCAACAGGTTTACCGTTTACTTTTGTACTACTACTGATGTGTGTAAGTTTGATCCTCGGGCTTAGAACTGAGCCTAAAAGCTAACGGTCGTTAATCTCATTACAGGCGGAGCTTGCTGTATGCTCCGCCTTTTTGCTATTTGGGTTTAGCTCCACCAGCGTTTCACCATGTCTGATGGGTCTAAACAATATTGAGCTTGAGCTTGGAATAGCTCCGCCGTTGCTAACGCATCGGACAAGGCATGATGTGGCTGATAATAGGGAAGCCCATAGCGCTTTCTGCAGTCAGCTAAACGTACCGAAGGAATAGGTTTACGTTTGAGCTTATCAAGCCAACTTCTGGCGTTGTTTATCGCTGACTTTTCAATTTCCATCGTATCAATCACTGGAAACTCAATACCCTCCCCCAATCTCGCTTTTAGCGCAGAATTGAAAAATAACTTTTCGACAAACTGATAGTGCACCACAATGACTTTACCATGTAGTGAAGCAAACACTTCCTCAAGAATATCCTGCAGATCTGGCGCGCTTTCAACTTGTGAGTGTGTGATCCGGTGCAGTACCACAGACTCTTCAGCCAGCGGACTGGTTGGCTTCACTAACCAATGCTTCGCTTGAGCCAAACGGATCCGTCGTAAATTAAATGGCACGACGCCAACGCTCACAATGTCATCGGTGTTTGGGTCGAGCCCTGTAGTTTCAAAATCAAGGGCAACAAACTCGCACTGGCTCAATTGCTGGTACGGATCTACCACGCCTTGCTGATAAAATGCTTGAATTCTCGGGTCTTTCGACGTTTCTACCAAATGCTGAAAGCGATTTGGCCATGACATAATCTCGCCTTGCATATTACACCGCTACTTCATCATGGATTTGTTTTGATAGCGAAACTTTAAAAAGCTCTGTGCTTTGTCTAACACGCCAAAAGCTTCTTTAAGATTACGCTGTTCAAAATCAGAGAGTGTTTCAGGCGGCAAGCTGTTATCAGGCTTTTCGCCCTGCTCAATTTGCCATGCTTGGTGACGAATACGCATGATGGCAATGTATTCAAGCGCAGCTTGCAGATCTAACACTTTGCCCTTTGGCAGTATATTTGCCTCATCAATATCTTCTAATCGTTCAAAGGAGTTTTGTTTTTTAGAACCAACACCAAGGGCATGCACTCGAACCAAGTCTGAAAGTGGTGCTGTGCCACGGCGTTTAATGTTCATCGAACGCCTGTGCTCACCGTCTTGCTCAAGGACAAAACCATTAAAAAAGCCCAAAGGTGGTGTTCTTCTTAACGCATTATGTGCCATCGCAGCCAAAAATTTAGGGGTGCTTTTGGCCTTTTTACTGATAAAAGCAGTGAGTTTCTCAGCCCATTTTGTTTCACCCCATACGCCTTCCAGATCAAAGAAAATCGAACTATTAAGTAAAGCCTCAGGACTGGGGTTTTCTATCCAGTCTTCAAATTGTGCTAACCATTGACTGTAAGTTAGACGCCAAGCTGGGTTGCTTGCCATGATCCCACCATCGCAATATTTATAGCCGCAATTGGCTAGACCATCACACACAAACTTCGCCAACTTTTCGAAGTAAGCGCCATGCTCAGCGGGTTGATAACTGTCATCCAAGATCAGTGCATTATCCTGATCGGTCACTATTAATTGTTCGTCCCGAGCCATTGAACCAAGGGCAATAAAGCAGTATGGGATTGGTGGCGGACCTAATTTTTCTTCCGCCAGTTCGAGTAACTTGTGTTTAAACGTTTTGCCTATAATCGACATCGCAGAACCAATCATGTGTGAATTGGCGTCTTCATTCACCATACGCGTAAAAATTGCAGGAAGCTGTTTGGCGTAACTACTCAAGTCTTCAACACTTTGCTGGTCCATTAACCCTCTAACAAACAACAGGCTGCTTTGAGACTCATAGCGCAAAATATCGGATAGCGCGACCACTCCTATCGGTTTACGCTTATGCACAACGGGCAAATGATGCACATTGTCTCTTAGCATCAGCATCATGGCTTCGAAGACGTAGGCATTGGAGTCAACAATAATAAGGTCAGTCGACATAATCTCAGAGACCGGAGTTTGATAATTCAGCCCCTCAGCGACTACTTTTGTGCGAAGATCTCTGTCACTAATAAGGCCAACCACCTGACCATCATCTTCATCTGGATCTTCGACAACTGGTTTCTCGGGGTCATAGATAAGTAGTGATGATACATGCTCTTTTGCCATCACTTGAGCTGCCTGCTGTACCGTGGCGCTGCGTTCAACGTATACCACGTCGCGTAGCAATAGTTTACGCACTTTAGCCGTGGTCAAATCGTTGCTGTCGGCTTGCTCAGAAACCGTGATTTTTAGTCTAGCATTATCGTCTGCTTCAAAATAATCAGCAAACGCTTCATAAACGTCGCAATACTCATCAAAAATGCCTACAGGAATACAGTACACCAGCGTATCTTCAAGGCTTTGAGCGCCAAAACGAACTTTGCGATTCATCAATAAACCACGCTGGCCAAAGATCCCACCTGTGGAAATACGATTGTATAACTCACCCGAGCGCCGATAGAGCTCGACAGCACCAGATCGGATCACATACAGGTAAGTGATCTGCTCTCCATATTCCAAAATGCCGCTGCCCGCTCGGTAGTAACCTACTTCGACTTGACTTGCGAGTTTATGTAGTGCCTCTTGAGGCAAATCCGAAAACGGCGGGTAAGCTACTAAAAAATTGGCAATTTCCTGATGTTCAGCTTCCATGGTTTGCCTTGATATAAAAAGGAATTTAACCCTATTGTGGGCAACGAGGGATAAATTTGCAATGAAAGCAGGTTTAACTAAGGCTGCAGCAATTGTTTTTTCCACTGTTCACCACTACGCTCATAAGACTCTCTAAGATGTAGCCGAGTCTCAGCAAAAGTGAGGAACTCTATGGAAATAGGGTTGATGCAATAGCCACCCCAATTTTCGGGCCTTGGAATTGGGTTCGTACTATATCTTAATTCCGCAATTCTTAATTTTTCAGTCAGATCGCTTTGATCTCGTATAATTGCACTTTGGTTAAATGACGTTGTGGTTAGCTGAGCATCTCTAGAGCGCCCTTGCCAATAAGTATCTGCATCTTTATCTGAAATCTTCTTTGCTATGCCAACAATACGGACCTGATACCCGACATGATCCCACCAAACTGTCATCGCGATGTTAGGAACATTTTCTAAATGCTTGCCTTTCGCAGAATCGAAATATGAACAAAATACAAAGCCACCCTCATTAACCGCTTTCAAATCAACAAATCTACCTGTAGGAAACCCATTCTCATCAATTGTTGAGACACATACCGCATTGGGCTGATTTAATGGATTGTTTTTCAGAGCTTGCTGCCACCAGGATGTAAACTTTTCTATTGGATTATTCATTATTATTATCCTGATTATTTTTCATCGGTTCCATAATGTCATTAATATCTACCACATTCCACGGCAAACCTTTTTGCCTGTAGATCCGCTTACCTTGCTTTGTATAATCACCAACATCATGCGGTAAGCGCTGACCAACTACAATACAACGTAATGTAACATCGCTATTGTTTACTAGCTTATGAGGCTTACCGCAGGCTCTGTATCCTATGAAATCGCCTTCACCAACACCAATTACCTCGTCGCCAATGTACGCTTCAGCAGTGCCTTGCAATATATACACATTCATCTTCGTGATAATGCATATGTGTTTCAGTCGAATCGAACCCCGGCTGGATTTCTACGATGTGAAAACCGAACCCTGTTATGCCAGTTAAGTCTCCGAGTGATTTATTGAGCCTCTGCGCATTTGGGTTCAGAAAATGAACTCTTTTTTCCCCTTTTAACGCTTCGATTTCAGCTTTACTAACAATATATTTTTCCATTTCTTCAAACTCCTTATGTTGGTCTTAACCTAAAGGTATGTGTTTAAGGGATATTAGCTTAAATTACAGCAATTGAACTGTTTTCAATTACATACATAATTTGACCTAGGTCACTTTAAAAACCAGCAAAACCGCCTCATACTAGTTATCTATAACTATTCGCAACAGGAACCGCACTCATGACTTATGAAGTCAATTTCGACGGCTTAGTAGGGCCAACACATAATTATGCCGGATTATCTTATGGTAATGTCGCGTCACTTTCTAACGCTACCAGCGTCTCTAATCCAAAAGAAGCGGCATTGCAAGGTCTTGAAAAGATGAAAGCAATGCATGATATCGGCCTAAAACAAGGAATATTCGCACCTCACGCACGCCCGAGTTTAGCCCCACTGCGTCGCGTTGGCTTTTCGGGAACTGATGCACAAGTACTTGAAAAAGCATATAAACACGATCCGATATTGCTTCGAGCTTGTTACTCTGCCTCTGCAATGTGGACGGCAAATGCGGCGACTGTATCGCCTTCTATTGATTCCAGCGATGGCAAAGTACATTTCACAAGTGCCAATTTAAACTGCAAATTTCACCGTTCAATAGAGCCAGAAACCACCACGAATTTACTTCGTGCTATGTTCGCTAATGCGCAATATTTTGCACATCACCAGCATTTGCCTGAGCAGCCTTTTTTTGGCGATGAAGGTGCTGCAAACCACACTCGTCTCGCCGATAGCCATGGCAGTAAAGGTCTACAATTATTTGTGTACGGTTCAAGTGGCTTTAACAGCGATATAAAGGGTCCTACTAAATATCCTGCTCGGCAAACATTAGAAGCAAGTCAAGCGATTGCAAGGCTACATCAATTAGATGATAAGCAAGCAATTTTTATCCAGCAAAATCCAAATGTGATTGATCAAGGCGTGTTCCATAATGACGTCATTGCGGTGGGCAATGAGAATGTGCTGTTTTGCCATGATCAAGCCTTCATTGATCAAACCTCCAGTCTAACCAAAATTAGACAAGCGTATATCGGCGAAAAGCCTTTACATATTGTAGAAGTTCCGACGCATGCAGTGAGTGTTGAAGACGCAGTAAAAAGTTACCTATTTAACTCACAATTGATCACCTTGCCATCAGGCGAGATGATGCTGGTTGCACCGGAGGAATGTGCGAAGAATGATAACGTTGCCGCATACATCGAATATATGCTCGGTGCAAAAAATCCGATTTCGCAAGTACGCTTTTTTGACTTACGCCAAAGTATGCAAAATGGTGGTGGACCTGCATGTTTGCGATTACGTGTAGCACTCAATGAAGCTGAGCTAAAAGCGGTAAATCCAGAAGTGATGATGAGCGAAGACAAATTTATTCAACTAAGCGCGTGGGTCAATAAACATTATCGCGATAAAGTCACGGAGCAGGATTTAGCTGATCCGAGCCTACTGCAAGAGTCCTATGCTGCACTAGATGAACTCACCCAACTACTCAATCTTGGTAGCGTTTACGACTTCCAACGCGCCTAATTTCAAGTTTTGCTTGTCAAACTGCAATTAATCTGAGGTTTTAAGGGAGTGATTTCACTCCCTTACTTTTTAGCAAGTACATTAACCGCCCACGTCTCAAGCATACCATCGCTATTTAGCGTTACTAAGGTGTCTGAGTTTGGGACATACATATCGACTACCGTTGCCCCCTCATTCTCAGTATGAATAGACCAAGTACCTAATTCTTCCCCGCTCTCATAGCGCCAGATGGAGAGGTGAGACTTTGACGATGATGTCGCAAGTAAGCCTGAGTCAGAAATAAATTTGGCCTTTCTAAACATCTTAAAACGGGCCATATACTTTAGCTCACTGAGCTGTTTTCCAGACTCAAAGTCTAGTACATGTTGCGCATTCAACCCATCTGAGACGAATAAGTGCTTGCCATCATGACTCACTGTTAAACTGGTAACACGATGACTAAATTGATGCTCATATAAAGGTTCTGGTGAGGCAAATTGCCAAAGGGCAACCAACCCATCTTGCGCGCCTGTAACAAAATAGTCGCCACTATTGTCAAACGCCAAATGCTCTATCGGCCGAGTATGTGGCATAAAACGATTGTTTAACTTAGTGAATAGATCCGCCATATTGAGTGAGCCATCATCCATCGCAACAAGCAAACGCTGGTTGTTATGGGAAAGCGCTAAAGCAGAGATTGAAGCAAGTGGACTCACCCCTGCAAAAGGTACGTTCGTTATCAACTTTTGCTTTGGAACAGACCAAATTGAGATAAGGTTTTCACCTGCCACGATGAGCATTTCCTTATCATCTGACAATAGAACTTCTTTGACTGGTGTTTTTATTTTGTCTTTGGGTACTGAGAATATGACAGACTGATTGGCATTGTCATAAATATGGATTTCAGCATTACTGTCTAATGTTACGCTCCACTTTCCATCTTTAGAAAAGTGTCCAAGTATTATGCCATTTTGCGTCAACTGGCTTGTTACCCCTTTACTAATTTCAGGCTGCGATCCACACCCTACTAAAAATAAAGCGAACCAAGCTAGTGATATTAAACGAGACATCTTAAACCCTTAGCACATAATACATTTATTTCATTTACTGGCTTTACATATCGGCCGTTAGCAGACAAACTTAACTTATTGTGAATAATTTTAGACTGCATATGATGTATTTTAGCATGACAAAGTCACTTATTAAGCAAACTTTCGTTGTCTTAGCCGCAATGATTTTACTCTCAGCGTGCGGCTCAGAGGATAATGTCAGTGGTGACAAGGACACTCCTGGATATGCCGCAACAATGTATTTTGACGCACTCTATAATAAAAAAGATCTAGACGCTGCAATGAAAATCGCCACTCCCCGTCACGCGCGTATCATGCGCTCTTACGGTACTGCGTCGCAATTCGCCAGAAATTTAGTGAATATGCAATACGATGAAGTCACCATAGAAGTTGATATGACCAATCAAAGTCTGCGCGAACAGTATGGCGACAGCGCAAAAATTAATTTAATTTTTACAGGTCAGCTCCACGGTGAGCAAGTAGACGACATGCGTAGTGTCAGTATGGTGCGCAAAAAAGGCAAATGGTACGTAGACAAGGTACTAGCCGACCCCTTTGCACGTTAACTCAAGGGTAAGAAAGGAAAGCCCCGTTGTCGGGGCTTTTTTAACAAATTAGCCAAAATCCTCCGTCACTACAAACTAGTTGGGCGCTTTTGCATCAACAGCAATCGCTTTTGCAACCAGCGTTTCAATACAAAAGATGGTTTCAGAACTCTTATCATCAATCACCTTGTCGTCCATTGCGATACTGAGTTTTTCATTCAATGTCTTACCCACCAGTTTCACGCTGTTTTGTTTACACCACTTACGATATTTTGCCATTAGTGGAGCATGTGCCTTTTCCAGTAAATAAGCATGCTCAACCGTATCTATCGCAGAGTGTTTTACCACGGCGCACAGATGCGAGATACGTTCACGGGTCGAGTTGTGATCAGAAACGTTGCTACATACCTGCACCGCCAATTTATCGCTCGGCGCTTTGAGCCACTTACCAAGGGGAAAGACCAAACGTTTTAACAAAAATGCCAAAGGTGCTGCGGTAAAGTTATCGCAAAATGCATAAATAGCCTTGCTTGCTTCGTTAAGACAGTGATCTAAGGCAAACTTTACCAGCGGTAAGTCCCCTTGCTGACGACCATCATCTTCGTATTTTTTTAATACGCACGAGGCGATATAAAGAAAGCTCAGGACATCTCCTAATTTTGCAGAGAGCATTTCTCTACGTTTTAGTGAACCGCCTAGCTTTAACATAGCGATATCACTATACACAGAAAGCGCTTGGCTCAACCATGTTAGGCGTCGGTAATACGCCGCCACATCACCACTAACTGGCGCCCGTTCGAAACGTGCAAGTGTGAAGCCATTAAAAAACGCCTTAAGCCCATTCACAGAGGTATGCTGCAAGTGTTTGCAAAGCACTTCATCAAACTCTTTCAATGCGATTAATTGATCTTCTTGCTGTACGATACTCATTTCTTTCAATATGAAAGGATGGCAACGCGTCGCACCTTGACCAAAAATCATCAAGCTTCGCGTTAAGATATTGGCGCCCTCAACGGTAATAGAAATCGGCATGCCCATATAATTGTGAGCAAGATAATTCATTTCCCCCATTTGAATGGCTTTTCCGCCATGAATATCCATCGCATCATTTAATGCTACCCTTGCATGCTCTGTGAGGTGATACTTGGCAATCGCAGTGACTACCGAAGGACTTTGCTTTAAATCAATTGCCAACGCAGTGGTTTGTCTCACCGCTTCAATAAGATAGCTATAGCCGTAAATTCTGGCTAACGCGCTTTGCACTCCCTCAAAGGCAGAGATAGGTACACCAAATTGACGACGGACACCAGCGTAAGCCGAAGTCGTTCTGGCACTTAATTGAGCGGTTCCCGCGCTCAGTGCAGGCAAAGATATCCCCCGTCCAGCACTTAAACACGACACCAGCATGCGCCACCCTTTGCCGATACCTGCCTGTTCGCCTATCACCCAAGCCAGTGGAATAAAAACATCTTCACCACTAGTTGTGCCATTCATAAAAGCTTGGCCCAGCGGGTTATGTCGATCTCCAGTTTTCACACCTTCATGTGCAGTCGGAATAAGTGCACAAGTGATCCCAAGCTCTACTTTGTTCGAAAGCAATTGCTCTGGGTCGTAAACCTTAAACGCAAGTCCTAATACATCAGCGACGGGCGCCAGCGTGATGTATCGTTTTTGCCAAGTTACCGCAAGTCCAATTTGCTTTTCTCCCTCAAATTCACGCTCACACACAATCGCAAAGTCTTGGATGCTACCCGCATCCGATCCCGCCTCTGGCGAGGTCAATGCAAAACAAGGTAGCGCCTCACCCGAGGCAAGCTTTGGCAGCCAAGTATTCTGCTGTTCATTGGTTCCGTAATGAAGCAGCAGCTCCGCAGGGCCTAAACTATTTGGCACCATCACGGTCACTGCCGTAGACAAACTACGGCTGGCTATTTTTGCAACGATGGTGGAGTTCGCCTGAGCACTAAATTCCCGACCACCAAAAGCCTTTGGAATAATAAAAGCAAAAAAGCCCTTTTCTTTTAAAAATTGCCAAACCTCTTCAGGCAGGTCTTGAGCCTCAGATATTTTTTCTTCATCAAGCATTTTTAGCAGCGTATGTAATTCGTTGTCTATAAATGCCTGTTCTTCATCGCTCAGCTTTGGCTTATCATTGCTCAACCACTTTCGCCAATTCGGTTTACCTGAAAACAACGCGCCATCCCACCAGATACTCCCCGCTTCCATCGCTTCTCGCTCAGTTTGGGAGAGTTCAGGTAATGACGTTTTGAAATAATTAAAGAGCGGTTTAGTGATCAACTTAACCCTGATATCACGGACACAAAATACCACCACAATTGCCAATATCACCAATAAAACTAAAGTCATATGCACTCCTTTTTGCAGGCTTCAAATACGGCCTTTTGATACAATTGACTGCCTTAATTATGGTTAATAATCACACTAACTCAACTTTTATCTGCGCTCGCATCTCATTGTTTGTCCATCGCAAAATTGTCGTTTTAAAGTCGTCCTGCTATTATTCTTGCCACCACAGCAAAAAATGATGCTTTGCTGCGCGAAAAAGCCGCGCTCACTACGATTAGTTGTTCATACAACTAATACTAATTGGATTAATTTACTTGCTGATTTTTAGCAATTAACCCAATTAGTGTAGCTGGCTATAGATACTAAAATGCCGGCTAGCGTTAAGTCGGCTCGTGTATTAATTAAAACAACAAGTGAATCCTATGAAACCAAGATTTAAGTTAAGTGTTGGCGCACTCATCGTTGCCAGTACTTTTGCACTCTCTGCCTGCAAATCCACTGAAACTACAAATAAAGCGTTATCAGAAGCCGATGCAGTTGCATTTTTAGACAAGGCGTCAGAACAGCTGGTTGACCTTAACTTCCGCTCTAGCCGCTCAGCTTGGATTTATGCGAACTTTATTACTCACGACACCGCTTCACTTGCTGCGGACGTGAATGAGGAATACACCGCTGCGCTCGTAGAGCTTGCTAACCAAGCAGCACAATTTGATGGCTTGGCGTTAAGCGAAGATACCCGCCGTAAGCTTGATAAATTGAAGCTAAACCTGACATTACCTGCACCAAAAGATGCTGACAAAACAGCGGAACTTGCAAAGCTCACTGCAGAGCTTGATGGTATGTACGGCAAGGGCAAATACTGTAAAGATGATGGCACTTGCCTAAGCCTTGGCGACATGACGGCTAAGATGGCGAATAGTCGCGACTATGAAGAGCTTTTAGACATCTGGCAAGGTTGGCGAGAAGTGTCGAAGCCGATGCGTCCACTCTATGAAAAGCAAGTGGTACTTACCAACGAAGGTGCTAATGAGCTTGGCTACGCAGACACAGGCGCAATGTGGCGCAGTAAATACGACATGCCAGCGGACGACTTTGCAAAAGAACTTGACCGCACCTGGAACCAAGTAAAGCCGCTATATGATTCACTGCACTGTCATGTTAGAGCCAAGCTTGGCGAGAAATACGGCGAAGATAAAGTGCCTCAAGACCAGCCTATTCCTGCACACTTGCTTGGCAACATGTGGGCACAAAGCTGGGGCAATATCTATGACCTAGTCGCGCCAGAAAACGCAGATCCGGGTTATGATGTAACGGCGCTACTGGCTAAACACAATTACGACGAAATCAAAATGGTAAAAGGTGCAGAAAAGTTCTTCACCTCTATGGGTTTTGCCCCATTACCTGAGACTTTCTACGAACGTTCTTTATTTATTAAACCACAAGACCGCGACGTACAATGTCATGCATCAGCATGGAACTTAGATGCCAAAGACGACCTACGCATCAAAATGTGTATCCAACGCACCGGTGAAGAGTTCTCAGTTATCCACCATGAACTAGGCCATAACTTCTATCAGCGCGCTTACAATCAACAGCCTGTGTATTACCAAGAAAGTGCCAACGATGGCTTCCACGAAGCTATCGGCGACACCATCGCGCTATCTGTAACACCTGGCTACTTAAAGCAAATTGGTTTGTTGGATAACGTACCGGATGAGTCAAAAGATATCGGTCTATTGATGAAGATGGCACTCGACAAAGTTGCATTTATTCCATTTGGTCTACTTGTCGACCAATGGCGCTGGAAAGTATTCTCTGGTGAGATTTCTCCAGCAGAGTACAACCAAGCTTGGTGGGAATTAAGAGAGAAATATCAAGGTGTTAAAGCACCAATTTCACGTACAGAAAATGACTTTGATCCAGGCGCAAAATACCACGTACCAGGTAATGTACCTTACACACGTTACTTCCTAGCGCATATTTTGCAGTTCCAATTCCACAAATCACTTTGTGAAATTGCTGGCAGCAAAGAAGCCATTCACCGCTGTTCTGTTTACAACTCGAAAGCAGCTGGTGAGCGTTTAAATGCCATGCTTGAAATGGGCAGCAGCAAACCTTGGCAACAAGCACTGAAAACGCTAACGGGTAAAGATGAAATGGATGCAACAGCAGTACTTGACTACTTTGCACCATTGCAAAAATACCTAGATGAGCAAAATAAAGGCCGTAATTGCGGCTGGTAATTGCTAGCAAATAGAGATTCAGAAACGGGCACACTCAATTGTGCCCGTTTTTTATTGGTTTAATTTTGTTACAGTTCAGTAACTTCCTTTTTTAGCGCCGATCATATACGCTCAAATCAAAGTCAGACCTACCGCTCTAGTAGTGAAAGTCTGTGTTGTCACTTGCAAGGATCCTTATGAATATAAAAAGAATTGGCCTAATAGCCATCTTTGAATTGCAACGCTTGTTTGCAACGAAACGTGGATGGATAGCCATCGCCGCATTTGTTTTGGTTTGGTATGCCATTTTGCGCTACGCCATTGCAGAAGCGGTATCCATTGTCAGCGACCCCAACTTCAAAAATATGATCCAGAGTTTTTCCGGCGTCGTTGGTATGCATCGCATTGCCCAGTGGCCTGAAATGGAACTTGCACTGTACTTAGTTTGGTCAATCTTCTTGTTTCCTCTTTTTGTGATCTTTTCAAGTGCAGATCAAACCGTAGAAGATAGAACTCGCGGCACACTGAGATTTCTAACCCTGCGCACATCTCGCGCGGAAATTGTTGTTGGTCGCTTTGTTGGGCAGGTATTCAATACGTTGCTGCTCATAGCAATTTCTGCTGTAGGTGCTTGGATATTAATGGTGGTGCGCGACCCAAGCTTATGGCTCACAGGCCTTACTCGAGCAACATTAATTGTTTTAGAGCTAACGCTTATTACTGCGCCATTTATTGCCCTGATGTCTGTTGCAAATCACTTTGCTAACTCGAGCAAAATGAGCATGATTTACGCAATTTTAACCTACTTAACGCTTGCCACTTTAGTCGCTTTTGCACTTGAGTACAGCGCTTACGCAGAGTACCTTTTTTATCTTTTTCCTGGATTCCAAGGCTCAGAAACCATCGCACAGAATATCAACCTCACTCGCTTTGCCACACCGGTGCTGCATAGCCTCGTGTTAATTGCAATTAGTTGTGAACTATTAAGAAGGCGCGCGCTATGAGTTGCATTATTGAAGTTAATAATTTAGTGAAAGCATATGGACGAAAGCGCGCACTAGATAACGTATCGTTTACCCTAAACGCAGGTTCACCCATTGCACTTGTCGGCCCAAATGGCGCGGGTAAAACCACCCTTTTTAGCTCTCTTTGCGGATATCTAAATGCCGATGCTGGCAGTGTTCAAATTTTGGGCTGCAAGCCTGGTAGCGCTGCGCTTTTTGGCCGACTTGCGGCACTTCCACAGGATGCTCAGCTTGATCCAAGGTTTTCTGTCAGTAATCAGCTACGTTTATACGGACAACTTCAAGGTTTAGATGCGAAAGCGGCCGAGAGTGAAACACACAGAGTGCTTGAGCTTGTCGACCTCAAAGACTGTTATCACGCCAAACCTCATGAGTTATCTCATGGCATGCGAAAACGTATCTGTATTGCCCAAACACTACTTTCAAAGCCTGAAATTGTACTGCTTGACGAAGCCACGGCAGGATTAGATCCCGTGAATGCTCGTGAGATCAGAAACTTAGTAAAAAGGCTTCAATCTGAAACGACCTTTATTTTGAGTTCACACGATTTAGTAGAACTCGATGATTTGTGCGATCAGGTATTACATTTACAGCATGGTAAATTAACCGCTGTTGACCGCATTCAAGAAGCGGAACTTGCCACGCTGACTGTAAAACTTAAAGAGTCTGGCACCAGTAGTCACATAGCGCTTTTGAGGACCTTACAAGGCGTTGAAGAGGTGACGGTAAATGCCAGTGGCGCCCTGCTTATTGAGTATCGTAGCGGCCAACAGGTTGATATTGATGTACTCAGGCTTTGCCGTGAACAGGGCTGGCGTTACAAGTCTTTAGTTAACGGTAAAACACTAGAAGATGAACTGTTCGGCTAGCACACGGTTAGTTTAGTTGACCCGTCTTAGCATGTGGGTTGACACTTTTTGAAATTAAAGCGCTCGATGAACTTCATCGGGCGTTTTTTTGAGCCAAATCGGACCAAATCGCTGACATCCACTACTAATTTGTTAAAGCGTTTGTATGGTTATAAATTACCCGTGGTGTCGACGAATGTGCGTAACTAAGCCCTCTTTATTAAACTCAAGTGAAACAATATTGGTTTTACTATATTCAATAGTTTTATCTAAATGAGCAGGTTTTACTTTGCCTGATTCGGTCATTTTCACAATGACGACATTAGCGCCAACCATTACCTCATTTATTTCTATTGAACTATGGATGACTTCATCTTTTAATTTATTAATCATATCTTCTCGGAGTTTAGATTTATCTGTATAAGTAAATTTAAATTTGACGTGCTCATCGATAAAGTCATCAGAAAGTAATGAGATATAGTTTTCTATTTCTTTAATTGTTGAATTGGGTTGTTGACGCGCATTTTTTGCCGCTACAAATACTTTTGCTTTCTCAATTAGTTGCTCTGATGTGAAATTATCGTGTGCACTACTAGAAAACGAAAAAAGCAAACAAAATAACACTAATATAAATTTATTCACGGATCTTTCCTTCCTGCTGTACCTAAAGCCAAATCGCTCAAATCGCTGACACCCACCACTAATTTGCACCTTTCTAAGATACCGCCTAAGCTTTAATTCTGCACTCAAAGGATTGAGGAAACCAAACTATGGCTACTGCCCGTAAAAAGCAAATCAGTTTAACCGACACCAAATACTACCACTGTATCTCCCGTTGCGTAAGACGTGCCTTTCTGTGCGGTGAAGATAAATTTACCGGAAAATCATATGAACATCGCCGGGATTGGGTTGAAGAAAAGCTCCTGATGTTGGGCTCCGTGTTTTGTATTGATATCTGTGCTTATGCCGTGATGAGTAATCACACCCACATTGTTTTATATGTTGATGATAAAAAAGCTAAGCGTCTGTCGGATAAAGCGGTTGTGATACGGTGGCATAAGTTGTTTAAAGGCAATTGGATAAGCCAAAAATTTACTGAAGGTGAGTCACTCAATGAGTCGGAGCAATTGATGCTAGATGAGCTGGTTGATAAGTACAGAGAAAGACTCGCGGATATTAGTTGGTTTATGCGGGTGCTTAACGAAGACATCGCCCGCCGAGCAAATATAGAAGATAACTGTACAGGCAGATTTTGGGAAGGACGATTTAAATCCCAAGCACTACTGGATGAAGCTGCACTGGCTGGCTGCCTCGCTTACGTAGACCTAAACCCCATTAGAGCCAACATTGCCGCAACGCCTGAAACTTCAGACCACACAAGCATCAAAAAACGCATTGACCATGCGAAATTAGGTAAACAACCAAAAAGTCTGTTACGTTTTGCGGGCAGCCCACGAAAACATATGCCAAAAGGCCTGCCTTTTGAACTCAAATCCTATATTGAATTGATTGAACTCACAGGCCAATGTATTCGCGCCGACAAGCGTGGCTATATCTTTGAGTCTCAACCCATCCTTACTCGATTAAATATCGAACCGGAGAACTGGATAAAACTCACTACGCAATTTTCTCGGGTATTTCACGGTGCCGTTGGTCGAGAGCGAACAATAACCACTTACTGTGAAACACTGCAAAAACGACGGCGGACGAATCTGACAAACTGCGAGCGCTTGTTGACTTAGCAAAACTCACATTCTCAACGCTAGAATTTCTTACTCCTGTATTTACAGCGCTTTGCCGTGCGCGATAATCCAATTTTAGTGTAGCGATACGCTTATCCGCCAAAGGTCACCCTATCTAAGAACGCTTTTTGCCCATATTCTTTAAGTGTTTCTGCACGTTTTAATCTCACTTTGCCAGCTTAGATACAAATAACGGTGGGTGTCATTGATCCCCATTGATCCCTCATAGATCCCCCACGAGTGGGTGTTTATGGGCCCTTGATAGCCATATTCTCATTGCTGTAAATATAACGATGAACAAAAGGTCAAACCTACCTAGTTAAACCCGTTATAGGCAAGGCATTCAATGCCGCGTGGGTGTATTCTACTTTTTGGGTGACTAGGTTCGAAACTCATTAGGGGCGCTGAAAGTCAGTTAAGCCCGAATATATGTCAGAGCAGCACCTTATTTAGGGTGACTCAAAGTGACTGTTTATCAATACATACAAATAGTAAATGAGAGATAAATAAAAGAAGCAACAAGGCTGTTAAAAACAATCATGTTGGATGAGTATTACTTGACAGCAGCAGAGCGTCCATATATGTCATCAATGATTCTCTGGGCGTATTTCTTCAGCTAAAGTCGCTATCGTCTACTATCTCACTTTTATCGACTGCCATTTCTTAATAAATTTAAATATTGTTTTATAGAGCCTTTCTCAACAATACCTACGGGAAATGCGTGTTTATCCTCTAATAATGTACATAACTTTCCTAGCCGAGGAAAAGAGAGCATAGCATTAGAGAGATTAGAATCAGTAATTTGCTCTCTGTAAACATGATTAATCAAAACTAGTCCCGCAAGTTCGATTCCGTCAACAGACCTAGATTTTGATAGAATTTCAATAACCTTATCTAATTCAATGTCGTTTGAATTTATCAGTATCCTGGTTATTGCAGAAATATAATGTCGTGCCCATGTTCTTGAGTAGCGCGCTGTATTTGTTGCTAATGTGGCAAGTTTAGAAATGCACTCTAGCTCCATATTTTCGGCCAAGACCGGCTTTACATCTGTAAAAAGACCGTAGGGAACATCTTTATGACCAGTCCAAAAAACATTCGTAAACATAAACTTCCTAGCATTCTCTGAAGTAGGAACATAACCTACTTTTACTCCAATGCTTTGAAACTTATTCAAGTATGCTTTAAGTTCAGCGAAAGCTCCGAATTGGTGTGAAGCAACAAGACCATTTTTCGTCTTTTTTACCCCAAGTTTTCCATCTAAAATAATACCTTTATAGATCCATGGTGATTCTATATCTTCTTGATTATCTTTAGTATTATATGCGCAAAGCTTTGATACCCACTGAAAGAGTGATTCTTCATCTGTGGATTCAGCATACACTGTATATATATCAACAAACCAAGTGACATTATCAGGTGGAATTGAATCCAAAGTTAGAGCAAGTCTATTGCACATATTGTAAAACAGGTCAGAATCAAACCGTCCATTTTCGATTGCTCCGAAAAGTTCTATCGCTGCACAATAACTCATTTTTCTATGCCCTTAAAAAGTAAAACTTGAACATATTCTAAATATTTCCTTAGTTGCACCAGCTCTTCTTCTGTAACTACATCGTACATGTTTTGAGTCCATTTGTTTCGCCCAAAGTGCTTTGCTAAGCTTCTCCTAACAGTATTCTTATTAGGTCTTTGATGACAAACAACAAAACCAACGATGTGTTTTTTCTTAGAAACCTTTTTAATCAGTCGATTTAACAATTTTTTTTCTGAAATCTGGCCAACTAACTTAGGAGTATGTTGCTTGATTTCAGCCATGAGACCTTCAAAATTAATATCCGACTCGCTAGGTTCAGAAGTATTAAGTTCAACTAGGTATTCTAGTTTGAAGCCAGCTTTTCGGTATTCCATATCCGAAACCCCTTCAACCGTATCAGTTAGAATACTCGAATGGTCTAATATGTTTATCAATGGCGTACCAAATTGCATATCTAATTTATTTAATTCGCTGTTTTGAACTCCCGCAAGAAATAAGCCCAGTCTTGAATCTTTTACAAGAATAGGGGAACCGCTAAAACCACTATATGTGCCGTTGCTATCCCACTGGAGCTGCAATGCAGGAAGGTCTGAACATGTGCTATAAGAGTATGTAGGTCCGATTATAGTTCCGTTGATACGTAAGAGGAAGTCTGCATTTCCACTGAAACCATGCATGTGCGCTTTAGTGTTTTCTTCAATTTTCCTTCTTACGTTTAACTTTGTTTTACATTTATGACTACACTTGGTTTTAATTATGGCGTAATCAAATAGGTTTTGTGCGTCATAAAATTTTTCTTCTAAATAGTCACACTCATAAACATTGTTATCGAAAGTTTGAATCTCCAAATCAAGTTTTTTATTCAAAGATATTCCATCTTGAATACTTAAGTCTTTAAATAAATGACCACAAGTTAGAACCCACCCATTCTCATTTAATAGCAATCCAGTACCTAAAAAACGCTTTTCTTTATCGATAATACGTACAACCCGATCAAGCATTTCTACATTTTTTTTATTACCCATGCTGACCTTTAACCCATTTAAATGATGCTTTCACTCCAGCAGAACCTTTCCCAGAAAGTACCCAAGCATTTATTGCACTTTCAAACGCAAAAGCAACTTCTACAGTCATTTCATCAGGGCTTCGACCGGATTCAACAGCTTTTTCCCAACAATATTGAAACTCTTTATTTAAACTTTCCATTAGCTCAACTAGATCTTCATTAACGCTTTCTAATTTTTTTCCAATTGTCGAACTTGTTGGTTGAATATCAGAGTCAGAGTTTTTATCCAGAACCACATTCGAATTAGGTAGACTACTATCTATAACAAAATTTTTCGTTCCAATTTTCGCTTCATTGATCGCCATAACAAAAACCTTAATTGTTTTTTATAATCAGATTTTAATTTTATTATCAATAAAATTTCAGACATTACAAACGACTTCAACATTGCTTTGATAAAGCTGTCTTATAACAAGGTGGGGAGAATACTGGGCTTCCTTGACCATGCGTAAATAACATTGGCACCAAATTAATTAAAAATCAAGAATAAAATAAAAACAATTACATTATCACTATCCACGTATTCTTTAAGTGCTTCCATACTTTTTAATCTCACTTTTCCAGTATAGATACAAATAATGATAGATTTCATTGATTTGATTGCTTTCAGATATCGCGCTGATCTTGATACTACTCAGTTGACAAACATTACAAAAAATAATCTCCGCTTTGGCAAGTTTACTGCATTTTTTTGCATCTACCTCCTACCTTTACCCATCCCTATTTGTGATATCACTCGCTTGGCATTGTCGGCACACGCCATGTCACGCGGTTTGGCTTCTATGTCATTAAGGATGGAGTTTAATTGTCGTTTGTTGTCTGCAAGCTTTTTCTCCATCAGTTCAATATCAGCAAGTTTTTGACGTAAAGCGTTAAGTAACTGATCATGTTTCCAGTCACTTAGATCACTCGGAAGTAATTTACTCAGCTCATCTAAACTAAAGCCTGCTTTTTGACCATTTGAAATTAAATGCAATACAGTTTCAGCTTCAGGAGGATACGTCCTATAACCATTGGCAGCGCGCTTAACTAATTTAAGTAGGCCAATATCCTCATAGAATCGAATTTTCGACGTCGCCAAGCCTGTTATTTTTGATAATTCACCAATTTTCATAAACTCAAGTTCCTACTGCACTCAGTCTGCTACCTTAAATGAAAAAGTCTGTACTTATCCCAAACAATAGCAGATATCATAAATTAAGTATTGACCTTCAAGTTTACTTTAACCTTATGCTTGCACAAAACAGATACAAATTAAGGTAATTTTTATGCAAACAATACTTGGAGCAAACGGCCAAATTGGTAGTGAACTCGCCCGAGCTTTAAAGAAAGACTTTACCGATAACATTCGTCTTGTCAGCCGAACACCAAAAAAGATAAACAACACGGACGAATTACTCAGCGCTAATCTACTTGACGGCAGTCAAACGCAAAAAGCAGTAGCTGGCTCTGAAATTGTTTACTTAACCGCAGGACTGCCGATTGACACAAACATGTGGGTTGAGCAATTTCCTATTATGATGCGAAATGTCATCGATGCGTGCGCAAAACATAATGCCAAATTAGTGTATTTTGATAACACCTATATGTATCCGCAAAGCAATGAACGTCTCACAGAAGAAACACCTTTTTTGCCATATGGCGAAAAAGGCAAAGTTAGAGGCCTAATAGCGAATATGCTGCTCGATGCGATGAGCACAGGCCAAGTCAATGCGATGATTTGTCGCGCGCCTGAGTTTTATGGGCCGGGTAAAACGCAAAGTATCACCAATACAGCGGTTCTTGATAAGCTGCGAACAGGCGATGCTGCGAAAATCTTTATCAGCGATAATACGTTACGTACCTTGATATACACGCCAGATGCTAGCAGAGCAATGGCGTTACTAGGCAATACCTCTGATGCGTATGGCCAGACATGGCATCTACCATGTGATGACAATCGACTCACTTACAAGCAAATCGTTAACTTAGCGAGCGAAATACTCGGCATTCAAGGCAAGTATTCAATATTAAAGAAATGGCAGCTATCACTGCTAAGCATTGTTAGCAAACCTATAAGAGAAACACGAGAACTGTTACCTCGATATGCAGTCGACAACATATTTGTATCAGATAAATTTAAGCAGCGCTTTACGGAGTTTGAAATTACCACTTACCGAGATGGACTAACAACAACTCTCAAGGAATGACGACGTTATTTGATACCTAGATCATTAGGCGTTAAGTTAAGTGCTACAACTAACATACGCTTTGGCGAGGAACAAACACTTAAATTGCTAAACTTGGACTCTGTACGGGAAATTGCACCGCACAGAGTTGATGCTTTTTATCTCATCCCTTTAAGAATTTCGACAATTTCTAGGGTGTTTTCAAGTACCCTGATGACTCTACCTTCAACGCTTATCGTTACCAAATCCCGATCTCTGTCGCGATAAATCACTTTGCCATGGTCGTAGATATCTGGATCTAAGCGTTCTCCAACTTGGAGCTTTTTTTGCCAACCCGGTGGAAGAGGCTTGCCCTGCTTCAACTTTTTCTCAAGGCCCGGTGGTAACTTCTCCGGTTTAGCATTCGCCTGATTTAAACCTAAAGTCAGACTAAAGGTAAGTAGGGAAAGTACAATAACTTTATTCATAACAACCTCTCTTTTAGAGCGTGGCATCATGCGCTTTGTGAACACGATGCCGTCTATAAAGTATTGTTAATAGTTTGAAATAAAGCTTATTGATATAAACTGAACAACAATCACTAATATTTAGATTGATTTAGTTTTGTTAACGCTTTTACGGAGAAACGTTCAATAGCGAGCCCTAACTGAAGTCCAAACTTCTCAGCAACGCCTTTTTTAGCCTTATAAGCCACCTTATAAAGCTGGTGACTTTCATTTAGGGACATGAGTAAATCGTCACTGGTTGATATTTCATCGACTAGTTTAAGCTCTAACGCTTGTGTACCAAACCAATGTTCTCCAGTTGCTACTTTCTCAATATCAAGCTCGGTACGATTATCAGAGACAAAGTGTTTGAACAGACCATGCGTTTCTTCAATCTCTTCTTTAAACTTTTCTCTGCCTTTATCCGTATTTTCACCAAACAGCGTGAGTGTACGCTTATACTCACCCGCGGTTACCATTTCAAAGTCAACGTTATTCTTTTTCAATAAACGATTGAAGTTGGGGATTTGCGCAATTACGCCGATTGAACCAATAATTGCAAATGGTGCTGCAATAATCTTATCTGCAACACAGGCCATCATATATCCGCCACTTGCAGCAACCTTGTCTACACAGACTGTTAGAGGAATACCCGCTTGCTTGATACGCGTAAGCTGCGATGCACCAAGTCCATAACCGTGAACAACCCCACCACCACTTTCTACAGACACAACAACCTGATCCTTTTCTTTATCTGCAATTGTTAAAATAGCGTTGATCTCTTCTCTTAAACCCGCGACTTCGTGAGCGTCCATACTTCCGTTAAATTCAAGATAAAAAACGTTTTTCTTTGCTTCTTTATCTTTATTTTTTTGCGCTTTTGATTGCGACTTATTTAGAGCTTTTAACGCCTTTTTATCAAGCGTTTGCTGCAAAAACTGTTGTTTAGATTGCGACAGACTGTCGCTCAAATCGGTAACTTCAATTTCACCCTTTTTCGATTTTGGTTTTGAGCTTGCTCCCACCATCAAAATAATGACGACTGCAATACCAAAGATAATGGTTACTGTCTTGGCTAGAAATAACCCATATTCAAACAAAAATGCCAAGTCGTTCTCCTCATTTAGCTCATAAAGGGGCCCATTTTCTTTCAATATAAAATGAACACAAAAAAGGCCGCTAGTTGCGGCCTTTTATAGTCTCGAAAAATGTCTTAGTTTGCAACAACATCCGAGTTAGATACTTGTAAAACCAAACCCTTTGACTTCAAGAAGCTTGCAACTTGTGTTTGCATTTCAATCGACGCCGCTGCGTGTCCTGCTGCTGTGCCACCGGCTTTTTCATCAAAGCCTGTCGTTAAGATTGAACTATGGTGACCCTGAGAGAACTTCACTACATAACTTCCAGGTGTTCCGTCTTGACTCATTTGCGTTTCACTTGCAGGCATTAAGCCCATGAAACCAGCAAGTGGTAAGCTACCAGACAAGAAGCTACGTTCTGTTGTTGGAGGAATAACCAAGTCAGCTGCATTGCCATCAACACCACCCGTAACAACGCTCATATATACTGGCGTTTGTAGCGCTTTCACGGAAGCTGCATAGTTAAGTGGATCGGCACTACCTAATGCGGTTTGTGCTGCAAAACCAAACTGCGTCACCGTCCCATCAATCAGTGCTAATGTCGCGGTGTCTCCAGCCGCTTCTAAATTCGCTCTAAACGTTCCATATGCACAAGAAACATATTTGCTTTGATCCGTAGCAAACGTACCACAGTCAGCAATTGCGCCTTCTTGCAGATAGGCATTAAACGCTTGCGATGCGAGGTTGCCTGCAGAGCTTAACACGGAGCCTTGAACAAACGGGCCAAATGATTTTGACTCAATCAAGAAATTAGCAATGCCCGAGCCACCACTTGCAAGTGCTGCTGACTCAACTTTAAAGAAGCCATCAATTGCTGGATTTAATGGCGCATTGGTTTGAGCGAGGAAGCTTGGGCCTACAATAGAACCAAGTGAGTGACCTAAGTAGCTAACTTGCTGGGTATTAAAGTTAACTTGACCGCCAGATGCTAGATTGATGAAGTTTAAGCCTAAACGTAAACCCATTAAATCTGCAGCTGATTGCTTTAAGTTATCACGCGCAACTAACAACGATGTTAGGTTCATGTAGGACAACACGCTACCTGTCGAGGCATTAAAATCATCAGTGCCATCACCATCGATATCTAAACCGCGAGCACCGTGCATTGGGTGATCAATTGCAACTGTGGCAAATCCAGCTTGCGTTAATGACAACGTCAAGCCGAGCATGTCTTCTTTTTTACTCGTGATACCATGTTGCAAGATAACCACAGGCCAGCCGCCTTCAGGGCGCTGAGACTCATCCGCAGGCATTGTGATTTGCACAGGAACATTTGCAAGCCACTGCTCTTTAGGAATTGGATTGTACTTAGTCAAGAACTTAGTACCGTCTAAACCTAAATCTCTCAGCTTTCCACCCGAAAGTGTATTACAAGCGATATCATTTGGTTCTGTTGGCTCTGGTAAACCACCAGCTTGCGCCGCATATCCAGCGACAGCTACCGCGCTGTCGCAGCGTGCTTGCCAATAGGTATCAGCTAGCGCAGAGATATCTTTATTTTTTGGTTGTGATAAGTACTGAGGTAGTTGTATTTGACCTTGCAATAAACGCACGCTTCTAAAAGCAGGTAAAATAGCATCAGGCACTTTTCCTACAAGGGCATCTGCAACGGTGATCACCGGTTGTGCAGGTACAGCGACAACAGGATTAGCACCACCTTGTAATTTAGCGGCTAACAATTGCTTAGTCGCCGCCAATGCGTGACCAGTCGACTGTGTCGTCATTGCAGCTGTATATATAATCTCTTCTTTACTCACCGAACCCGCTGCAGTTACCGCCCCTTCATAGCTACGAATCACAGCCTGTAGCGATTTCTGAGCATCAGTTACCAATGGCGCGTCTTGGCGCAACAACGTGTAAGTCGAAGAAGCATCTACACTTTGACCTTTTGAGTCCTTAAGACCTTTGGTCAAAACAGTAATATACGTAGTTTCAGGTTTGAATGGTTTAACTGGGATAATAACTAAACCGTTACCTGTGCTATTAGCCATGGTAACGAAATCACCATCAGGGCCAAATTGTAATTCAGCAATTGGCTTACAAGCGATACCTGAAGGCACCTGAGCACAATCTTCGTCGGTTTGTAATGGTCCACCCATTGCAACTTCAAAAATTCGTACAGAGCCCGGAGTCATGACGCTTTGCGCATCAAGTGTCAAACCATTCGGTGTCGTCATGTCGATAACGTAAGGCATTTGTGTCGACCAACCATCTAAGGCGCCAATCACAATACTAGGGTTTGCATAGCTTGCACGCGTTACCAGAGGGTTACCTTCACCATCTTTCACTCCTAACATTTCGTCAGGTAGATTTAAGGTACCGTCTTGAGTGCCGGATAAAAGGATATCGTTTGGAACTGAGATCACACCGCCCGATGGATCAAATTTAACAGAAATCGTTGGAGAAACGGGTGTAGTATCATTTTTTACATCTTCTAACGTTTCACCGCCTCCACAGCCAGCGAGTGCTGCTGATACTGCGAGTGAGAGTAGCATTTTTTTCATTTTATAGGCTCCGACATAATCTTATTATTATTGTGATAATTCTCGTTAAATCTATGTAATAGCATTTTTAATAAGACATTAGACCAGTTAAACTTAACTCAAACTTTGTTATTTCGCCAGCCATATTTACAATAAATTCGCTAACTTGCTACTGCATTGTGATAAAATAGCCCAAACATCTTAATTGGAGTCCAGAATGCAGACTTATCAAGCTCCTGAAAACGCACTTGCGAATAAAACGATATTAGTAACAGGTGCTGGCGACGGCATCGGCCGTGTTGCGGCGATTAATTACGCCAAATATGGTGCAACGGTTATTTTATTGGGCAAAACCACCAGTAAACTAGAAGCCGTTTATGATGAAATTGTTAACGCCGGTTACTCACAGCCTGCAATTGTACCTTTAGATTTACGTGGTGCAACCAAACAACACTTCCGAGACTTGGCTGCCACCATCGAGCAGCAATTTGGGAAGCTTGATGGCTTGCTAAATAATGCGTCTATTTTAGGCTCTTTAGGTCCAATGGAACACTTTTGCGTTTCAACCTTTGAAAACATAATGAAGGTAAACGTAACAGCCCAAGCGGTGATCACCAAATCGCTATTCCCAGTAATGAGAAAAGCGCCTCACGCTTCTATAGTCTTTACTTCATCGGGTGTAGGACGCAAAGGTCGCGAGTTTTGGGGAGCATATGCAATTTCTAAATTCGCAACCGAAGGTATGATGCAAACTTGGGCCGAAGAAGTGGGTAAAACCAATATTCGTATTAACTGCATTAATCCTGGTGCGACAAGAACAAGTATGCGTGCATCAGCATTCCCAGGTGAAGATAAAGATAAACTAAAAACACCTGAAGAATTAATGCCAACATACCTGTACTTGATGTCTGATGACTCAATCGGAGTTAATGGCCAATCTTTAGATGCCCAAACCTACTAACTAGTACTTTAAAGGCTGCAGATCCACAATTGCAGCCTTCTATATTAACCTGAGGTTTGGATAAGGAATGTTCCAACTCATTGTCGCTAAAGCACAACTTAGTTTTTTCCTTGTCTAGCCAGCGAGTTTTAGGGAAAACACCGCTTCCGCGTCCTGCTCTCGCTAAGGTACCTACATCCTGTAGGCAAGGCGAATTCACTTCCAATAGCTGGCTATTGGAAGTGAATTCAACGCAGTTAGCGCTAAAACTGGTTGCTAGAAAGGCATTAATTATCCGCAGCTCAGGTTATATTACTTAAGTTAATCTCTCGGCAAGGTTTCAAACGCCTGCACTTGCTCTAATTTTTCATCCCACTCAGCTTTACTCGCGATAAATAGGTGTGCGGTTGGCGTAAGGCTCGGTGCATCATCTAAGCTACCGGCAGGTACCACTAAACCAACAGGCTGCTGGTTTGGTAATGCAGAACCACAACAAGCGCAAAAGGCTTTAACGTGCTTAGTATTCGGTAAAGTAAAGCGCGTTATCAACTTTTCGCCCGTAAGCCAAGTTAACACTGCATTTTGAAAAAATAAATTCGCAGCATGTGCGGAGCCTGTGTCTTTTTGACAATATTCACAATGACATAAATAAAAGCCCTGCGCATTGCCCTCTACAAGATATCTAACCTGACCACACAGACAACTACCAGCAAACATCTCTTTCATTTGCATCTCCTTATCAAATACAAAAACACCAGCTCACTAGGCTGGTGTTTAATACCAATTAGTCTTAATACTTGATCAATTTGAAGGAGCAAATCTGACGCTAACTACGTTAAAAACTTCTCATTTAGAACAACTAAATAGCAAAATTTTTGCCTTGTTATCGACAAGATTTTCTCGCCTCAAAATAGCTCACTTAAATAAGCTAATTGGTATAAAAAGCTTAAATTACTTTCTTCTTGGGGTTTTGACCCTTTGATTATGTTTTTTCACTGCTTTGCGAATTTTATTAATTTTCGCGCGCTTGTCTTTACGCTTTTCTGGCATGACCGACAACTTAGTTTGCTGCTCGGCTCTCATGCTTACCGATTTACGTAAGTAGTTAACGTCTTCTAATTTTAATTCTTCCCATCCACCTTGTGGCAAGCGTTTGTTAAGCTCCAATTTACCATAACGGATACGGATCAAACGCGACACTTCAACCTCTTGCGACTGCCAAAGACGCCTAACTTCACGATTACGCCCTTCGGTCAGTGTTACATTGAACCATTTATTCAGACCTTCACCGCCAAGTGGTTTAATCTTAAGGAATTTTGCAGGACCGTCTTCTAGCTCAACGCCTTTGGTTAATGTACGCAACGTTTGATTTGTTACTTCACCAAATACCCGGGCAGAATATTCACGTTCGACTTCGTATTTTGGATGCATCAAGCGATTAGCTAGCTCACCATCATTGGTAAAGAGTAACAGGCCTGATGTATTGATATCTAATCGCCCAATTGCTATCCAACGGTCACCATCTAACTTTGGTAGCCTATCGAATACAGTACGACGACCTTGAGGGTCGCGACGAGTACACAGCTCCCCTTCTGGCTTATGATACATAAGTACGCGACAGATGCGCTCTTCTTGCTGCTCTATTTTAACAATATGTCCATCTACACGGATCACCGAAGTCTCTTCTACTCGATCTCCTAGCTTGGCAACTTTTCCATCTACACTTACGCGGTTAGACTCAATATACTTTTCCATTTCGCGTCTTGAGCCAACGCCAGCTCTTGCCAATACTTTTTGTAGTTTTTCACTCATTCAGATGGTTCTCTCACAGAAGGATCGTTTAATAACTGTTCTATTTTCTCATTATGTTGTTCAGGTAATCGAGGTAATTCCCCGAGACCAGATAATGAGAAGTAATCTAAAAATTGTTTTGTCGTTGCATACAATGCAGGCTTACCCGGTACCTCTTTGTAACCCACCACTTTTATCCACTCGCGATCTATCAAGCTTTTGATAATATTAGAACTCACGGTGACCCCGCGCACTTGCTCTATTTCACCTCGAGTGATTGGTTGTCGGTAAGCAATCAATGCCAAAGTCTCAAGTGTAGCACGTGAGTATTTTGGTGCTTTTTCCTGCCACAGTTTACTTAACCAAGGGCTCAAGCTCGGGCAAGCTTGAAAACGGTATCCGGTACCAACCTCAACCAGCCTTACACCGCGAGTTTGATAATGATTAACCAGTGTTTCCAGTGCCTGATCAATACGCGGTGATGACACGCTGATATCTTCCAGCACAGTTTCTTTTAAGCGCTTTTTAGATAACGGCTTATCTGAAACGAAAATCGCTGCTTCAACCAATTCAACCAGTTGTTCATCGCTAACGCGTCTTTTCATATTTTATGCTTGAAGATAAAAATGCGGAGTATAGCAGAGGCTGCAGCCATCCCCTAGCCTTTTAAATGCAGGTAAATCGACGCTGCCGTTGCTGACTGAATATAGTCAACCAATTGCTCCTTAATGAGTTCGAGCATGGCAATAAAAGTAACCACCACACCACTGCGCCCTTCGTCCAAGGTAAAGAATCGCGCAAATTCTACCGGCTTATTCTGTTCTCGTAGCAATTGCAATATAAAGCTCATACGCTCTCGAGTCGAAAGTGCTTCAGCGGATATATGATGGTGCTCAAAGGTCTTGGCTCTAGCCATCACTTCCGACAGCGCCAAAAGTAATTCCCTCAGTTCAATGTCTGGGAATTCTGGCTCATTGTCGGCACTACTGTCTACCAGCGCATGAGCGACAAAGATATCACGCTCAACACGAGGGATCTCATCTAAGTTCTCAGCAGCTTGCTTAAATTGCTCGTATTCCTGTAAGCGCCTCACCAGCTCTGCTCTGGGGTCTTCCTCTTCCTCTAACTCTTCGTGTTTTGGTAGTAGCATTCTTGATTTTATTTGTGCCAGCAAAGCTGCCATCACTAAGTATTCACCCGCAAGTTCGAGCTGCATGTCCTTCATCATTTCAACATACTGAACATACTGCTGAGTAATACTAAAAATCGGTAATTCTAGAATATCTAATTTATGTCTTTTTATAAGATAAAGCAGTAAGTCCAACGGACCTTCAAAGGTCTCTAAGATAACTTCTAGGGCTTCGGGGGGAATATAAAGATCTTCCGGCTTTTCAATTACCGCTTCACCGTGTAAAAAGGCTAGCGGTAATTTCTGTTGGAGTGCTTCTGTCATCTCAACATGCGTTATTCAAAAGGCGACGTATCGCCACAGCCACGACGCAAAATTTCAATGGTGTCTTCGGACATATCAATAACAGTGGTTGCTTGCTCGATTAAATAGCCACCATGAATGATCAAGTCTACGTGCTTCTCAAGACGCATGCGGATATCATCGGGGTCAGACTCTGTAAACTGCTCTCCTGGCAAAATCAAAGAGCATGACATCAAAGGTTCACCTAGTGCTTCCAACAACGCGCAAGTAATTGGGTTATCAGTCACACGGATCCCGATGGTTTTTTTCTTCTCATTGAGCAAACGACGAGGAACTTCTTTCGTCCCTTTAAAAATAAACGTGTACGGACCGGGCGTATTATTTTTAATCATCCTAAACATTTGATTATCGACACGGGCATAGGTCGAAAGCTCCGACAGATCACGGCATAAAAGAGTGAAGTTATGGTGTTTTTCGATGCCGCGGATCCGCTCTATCCGCTCCTTAGCTTGCTTATTACCGAGGTTGCAACCAATCGCATAGCCGGAGTCGGTTGGAAACACCACTACGCCACCTTGTTCAATAATATCAGCCGCTTGGCGAATTAAACGCGTTTGCGGATTATCTGGGTGAATATGAAAAAATTGACTCATAAGCTTATTCCTCTTTGCCTCCCCAATGACGCCAAACTCCTTGACAATCTTTAGGTAAATACAAGTTACGACCAAGGTCGACCCAAGGCATTGGGAAGTGGAAATCTGACCCTTGGCTTGCTAACAATTCAAACTCTTGACTTAGTCGCCCCAAAAATTGGCGCTCAGTAGGCGCTTGCTGCGGCTGTGCAACTTCCATTGCAGCTCCCCCAACCGCTTTAAACTCAGCAATTAACTTTCTTAGCCACTTATTCGACATCTTATATCGAGCAGGGTGTGCCAATACACTTACTCCACCCGCTGCGTGAATAGCGGTAACGGCCGTTTGTATATCGCACCACTGACTTGGCACATACCCAGTTTTGCCACGTGCTAAAAATTTATTGAAAACGCTTTGCACGTTTTTAGCCACGCCCCGCTCAACCAGCACTTGAGCAAAATGCGCTCTGGTGATCTGCGCAGTTTGAGCAAGTGCAAGGGCATCTTCGTAGACATGCTCATAGCCCTTTTTGGCTAATCGCTCGCCGATTTCTTTTGCTCTAGCTTCTCGCTTTTGCTGCTGTTCATGCAGCAACTTTGTTAATGCTTCATGCTCAGGGTCAAAATTCAATCCAACAATATGGATCTCAAAGCTTTCCCATTTTGTGGAAATTTCAACACCATTGATAAGTTCTAACGTGAGATTATTTTGGTTGATGTAGTCACGGGCAGGCTGGATCGCATCTATCGTGTCATGATCTGTAATTGCAAGAATATCAACGCCTTTTTCCGTTGCTCGCTCAAGCAATTCATCAACAGCTAAGCGGCCATCGGAAAAAGTAGTATGGCTATGGAGGTCATATTTAATCAAAATGTATTAACTATCTCTATGAATTATCAACGTTTTGATTATATCACAAGTTAACTGATACGACCTTAGGTTATTTTCTGATATTTGCCCTTGACACTCGTAGCAAGAATAGGGTTTACTGTAGCTAATTTAGATTAAACAACGAAATATTCACAAATGAACAAACAAATTCAAAAAAACATTTGGTGGTGGCACTCGAACTAAGCGGGTGTGTTTCGTTATATCTACGATTTATCAACCCGCGCAATGTCGCGGGTTTTTTTATACTTTTTAGAGGCTTATATGAACAACAATATCACAGTAAACACAATTTGGTGGTGGTGGATGCCCTAGCGGGACGGTATTGTTGTGTCTGAACAATAACCCCCGCAGAGCTCAGCTTTCGGGGGTTTTTTATTTTCTAAACAGAATATCTAGAAATTAAGAGGAATGAGGTTTGATTTTTAGTCATATAACGACCACACCAGGTGAGGTCACCAGCATAAGACAAAGGCGCGATTATATTGCCAGCCCACTGTCTTTATACGCAGGTTTAAACAAAGCAAACTCGTTACTGCTCGAATCAGCAGAAATAGAGTCTAAAGACAATGTGAAAAGTATCGTGCTTGTGGATAGTGCGATTCGATTCGAATGTAATGGCGCCCAAGTCATTGCCAAAGCCTTGTCTAACAATGGTGCTCAGTTGCTACCGTACCTTGCGCAAAAGGTCACAAATTGTGACGTGATCCTCAATGATAATACTTTGACGCTCACGTACAACGCATTGGAAAGTAACATTGATGAGCATACAAAACTAAAAGCGGATAACGCCTTTAGTGCGCTCAGAACCTGTATCAATGAAATTAAACGTAACTCAGATACGCCGTTTTCCGTCTTTTTAGGTGGAGTATTCGCCTATGATATGGTGGCAAACTTCGAGCAACTTCCTGAAGTACCAGATGGGGACAACGACTGTCCTGACTATGTTTTCTATCTCGCTGAAACCTTAGTTGTGATCGATCATCAAGCACGAACTACTGAACTCATTGGTAATGTTTTCAATGGCCCTGAGGTTCACGCCAATTGTTTTGAAGTAGGCAAACAGCTAGAAGAGCTAAACAGTCAATGTGATCAAATCACTGAATTTCAGTTTGAGCCACAAAGTGGCGGCGCAGACGTCAAAGTCAATGTGAGTGACGACGAATATTGTCAACACGTTGAAAAGTTGAAAACCAACATTATCAACGGTGACATATTTCAAGTCGTTCCCTCTCGCACTTTTTCACTTCCTTGCCATAATTCACTCGCCGCCTATAAACAGCTCAAACTACAAAACCCTAGTCCCTACATGTTTTATATGAAGGATGAACGCTTTGTGCTATTTGGCGCATCTCCAGAGTCGGCGCTCAAATATTGTGAGCAGAGTAACCAAGTTGAAGTCTATCCCATCGCGGGGACGAGACCACGAGGTAAGTTTGCTGATGGCAGTATCAATCCAGATTTAGATAGCCGCATTGAACTTGAGCTGCGCAACGATCAAAAAGAGCGTGCAGAGCACCTTATGCTGGTTGACCTTGCTCGTAACGATGTCGCACGGATCAGTATTGCAGGCACTCGACATGCAAAAGAATTATTGAAAGTGGACCGCTACTCACAAGTCATGCATTTAGTATCGCGCGTCGTTGGCCAATTAAAGCCGGATTTAGATGCGCTTCACGCCTATCAGGCTTGTATGAATATGGGCACTCTCGTCGGCGCACCAAAAGTTAAAGCCGCAGAACTTGTTCGCCATACAGAAAAGCAGCGTCGTGGTAGTTACGGCGGAGCGGTAGGTTATTTGATGGGCAATGGCGCGATGGACAGCTGCATCGTCATTCGCTCCGCGTTTGTAAAAGATAACGTTGCTTACGTGCAAGCGGGTGCGGGTATTGTGTTTGATTCAAATCCACAAAGTGAAGCAAATGAAACCAAAGCTAAAGCCATGGCAGTGATTAAAGCAGTACAGTCCACGTATGAAGGAGCAAACCATGACTAAGGTATACTTTTTAGATAATTTTGATTCTTTCAGTTATAACCTTGTGGATGAGCTTAGTTTGCTAGGACTTGACTTGGTCGTTTATCGTAACAATATCTCTGCCGAAACCATTTTCAATAAAATGTGTGCAGAGGTTGATCCTGTGATCTTAGTTTTATCACCTGGACCTGGCGCGCCATCGGAAGCAGGCTGTTTGCTCGCGTTAATTGAGCTATGCAAAGGTAAATTCCCCATGCTTGGGATTTGCCTCGGTCAACAAGCCCTAACCCAAAGTTATGGTGGTGAAGTTGGCAAAGCGGGTGAGACGGTACATGGCAAATCTTCTATTATTGAAGCGGATGAGCATCCGGTATTTGCCGGACTTGGGACGCAATTCCCCGTGGCGCGTTATCACTCTCTGATGGCAACAAGCGTACCACCAGCACTGCAAGTGATCGCGAGATATCAGGCCATTCCGATGGCTATCTATCACAGTGAACACAAAGTGATTGGCTATCAATTTCACCCAGAATCAATATTGACCCCCAATGGCGCTCAGCTATTACAACAAAGTATCGCGTACCTTAGCGCTTAGGAGAGCACGATGGAAAAGTTACAACCTCTATTACAGCAACAAGATTTATCGTTCGACGCCGCCAAATCCTTGTTTAGCGATATTATGGCTGGACAACTGAGCGACATCGAACTTACCGCAGCGCTACTTGCGCTAAAGTTTAAAGGTGAAACAGCGGCGGAAATAGCCGGAGCAGCTCAGGCCATGCGTGATCATGCCACCGCATTTGACAAGCAAAATCTACTCGCAGCAGACAGCTGTGGTACGGGTGGCGATGGCACAAATACCATCAACGTGAGTACCACCGCCGCCATTGTCGCCGCAGCATGTGGTATTAATATGGTCAAACACGGTAATCGCAGCGTGAGCAGTAAATCAGGTTCCGCGGATTTACTAAAAGCACTTGGGATCAACATTGATATGACCCCCGCACTTGCAGAAAAGTGCTTAGCAGAGACCGGCTTTACCTTTTTGTTTGCGCCGCATTACCACGCCGGTGTAAAACATGCCATGCCGGTTCGCACGCAACTAAAAACACGCACGATATTTAATATTCTCGGGCCATTGGCAAACCCTGCTAAGCCTGAGGTGCAATTACTCGGCGTTTACGACCCTGCCCTTGTTTTACCCATGGCTGAAACGTTAAACCGTTTAGGTACGAAACGAGCGATGGTAGTTCACGGTAGTGGCACAGATGAAATTGCCCTACACGGCGAAACGCTAGTCGCAGAAGTAAAGCAGGGTGAAGTGACGCAATACACCGTTACCCCAAGCGATTTTGGACTAGAAAACTATTCACTTGAATCTATTGCTGGTGATACGCCAGAATATAACGCGAAAGCGAGCCTTGCGATTTTAAATGGTGAAGGCGAAGCTGCACACAATGCAGCGATCATTGCAAACGTTGCAGCCTTGTTGGTATTAACCGATAAGGCCACAGATTTTAAAACCGCAAGCCAACAAGTACGCGAAGTGCTTGCTAGCAAGAAAGCCATGACAACCTTGGCTAACATTGTAGAGGTGAGTAATGGCTAATGTATTAGAAAAAATTGTTGCCGATAAAGTCGAAGAATTAAAAGCGCGTAAGGCGCAGCGTCCGTTAAGTGACTTTATCGACGAAGTAACCCCCACCACGCTTAACTTCACCGCTGCGTTGGCGCAAGCTGGGACACAATTTATTTTAGAGTGCAAAAAGGCGTCACCTTCAAAAGGCCTTATTCGCTCACATTTTGATTTGACTGAAATTACCAGTGTTTATCGTAAGTACGCGACATGTATTAGTGTGCTAACCGACGAAAAATACTTTCAAGGCAGTTATGAATACCTTGCCACGGTGAGAAAGCTGGTTGATCAGCCTCTGATCTGTAAAGACTTCTTTATTGATGAATACCAAGTTTATCTCGCCCGCTTACACGGTGGCGATGCCATTCTTTTGATGTTGTCTGTATTAAATGACGAAGAGTATTTGGCACTAGCGAGCGTGGCCAAATCACTTAATATGTCGATTTTAACGGAAGTAAGCAACGAAGAAGAAGTGACAAGAGCGCTTGCGTTAGATGCTGAGCTTATCGGTATTAACAACCGTGATCTGAGAGATTTATCAACGGATTTAGCAACAACGGAGAAACTAAGAAAGTTAATCCCCGAAGACAAAGTCGTGATTTCAGAGTCTGGCATATACACGCACCGAGATGTGAAACGCTTATCACCGATTTGTGACGGCTTTTTGGTCGGCAGTTCATTGATGGCTGAGCAAGACTTGGAACTTGCTTGCAGACGCTTGATTTTGGGCGAAAACAAAGTGTGTGGTCTTACTCGAAGCCAAGATGCGCAAGCAGCTTATGAAGCTGGAGCGGTATACGGCGGTCTTATCTTTTATCCAAAATCGCCTCGTTATGTCGACATTGATTGTGCGAAGGCCGTTGCTGATAGTGCGCCGCTCAAGTACGTTGGTGTGTTCGTTAACGCACCGCTTGAGCAAGTTGCAGAGTATGCGCAAATCTTAAAACTGAGTGCAGTGCAATTACATGGCAATGAAGATGAGCTGTACATCGATAATCTGCGAAAACAACTTCCAGTTACCTGTCAAATTTGGAAAGCACAGGGGGTGGACACAGCACTGCCAAGCCCCTTCGCTGGCGTAGACAAGCAATTGTACGATACCAAAACCGACACTGCATTTGGTGGCACGGGACAAGTGTTTGATTGGCAGCTATTAAATCGTAGTTCGAGCAATTATATGTTGGCTGGCGGCCTAAATCCCGACAATATTCACGGCGCCGTTAATATAGGTGCCGATGGTCTTGACCTAAATTCAGGTGTTGAGCAATCGCCTGGTAAAAAATGCGCTCAAAAAATCGCTAACGCGTTTACACAAATTCGAAAATATTGAGGTGGACATGAGTAATTCAGCTTATTTTGGTGACTTCGGAGGCATGTTCGTGCCCGAGTTACTCGTACCTGCGTTAAAGCAGTTAGAACAGGAATTTTATAAATCACAAAAAGACCCAGGATTTCAGCAGGAGTTTTATCAACTTTTGAATGAATTTGCGGGTCGCCCAACACCACTGACCAAGACACGCAACTTAGTTAAAAACCCTAAGGTAAAACTGTACTTAAAGCGTGAAGATTTACTTCACGGTGGTGCACACAAGACCAACCAAGTATTAGGTCAAGCGCTCTTAACCAAACGTATGGGTAAAAAAGAAGTCATTGCTGAAACCGGCGCTGGACAACATGGTGTTGCAACCGCCCTAGCCTGCTCCTTACTCGGCTTAAAGTGCCGAGTATACATGGGGGCTAAAGATGTTGAGCGTCAGCAACCAAACGTATTTAGAATGCGTTTGATGGGTGCGGAAGTTATCCCAGTTACCGCTGGCTCAGGCACATTAAAAGACGCGGTAAATGAAGCATTACGTGACTGGTCTGCAAACTACAAAACGGCACATTATTTACTCGGCACGGCTGCAGGTCCTCACCCGTTCCCGACGATTGTCCGTGAGTTCCAAAAAATGATTGGTGAAGAGGCAAAACAACAAGTACTAAAAGCGGAAGGTCGTTTGCCTGATGCGGTTATCGCTTGTGTGGGCGGCGGCTCAAATGCTATTGGTATGTTCGCAGACTTTATTGACGAAAAAGACGTTAAATTAATCGGGGTGGAACCGGCTGGTAAAGGCCTAGATACCGATGAGCACGGCGCGGCACTATGTAAAGGAAGTAAAGGCATCTTGCACGGCGCCTATACCTATATCATGCAGAATAAAGATGGCCAAATTGAAGAATCTTACTCTGTGTCAGCAGGTCTTGACTACCCAGCTGTTGGTCCACAACACGCCTACCTTCATGAAACAGGCCGCGCACAATATGTTGGCATTACCGACACTGAAGCATTAAATGCCTTTCAAGCGCTTGCTAAACACGAAGGTATTATTCCAGCCCTAGAGTCAAGCCATGCTCTGGCATACGCACTAAAATATGCAGAAGCGCAAACCGAAGAAACGGTGATTGTTGTTAACTTAAGTGGTCGCGGAGACAAAGACTTAGCTCACGTCCACCAGGTACTATCTGAGCGAGGTGAACTATGAGACGTTATGACGCGATGTTCGCGCACTTAAATGAAAAAAACCAAGGTGCATTTGTTCCTTTCGTGACGATTGGCGATCCCAATAAGGCTCTCAGTATTGAGATCATCAAAAGCCTGATTGACGGTGGTGCTGATGCATTGGAGCTCGGTATTCCGTTTTCCGATCCCATCGCCGATGGTCCTGTTATTCAAGCGGCTAACATCCGTGCATTAAAGCAAGATGTTAATACACAAGACTGTCTTGAGATCATCGCTGAAATTCGTCGCTACAACAGTGATATCCCAATTGGTTTGTTGCTTTACTCAAACTTGATTTTTGCTCGTGGTATTGAGCAGTTTTATCAAGACGCCAAAACTGCGGGTGTGGATTCTATCTTAGTTGCTGATGTGCCACTGCACGAAGCCAAACCGTTTAGGCTCACTGCAATGGCAAATGATATCGCGCCAATTTTCATTGCCACACCGAATGCCTGCGATGATACGTTACGAGAATGCGCCACCCGAGGTCGTGGCTATACTTATTTACTTTCGCGTGCAGGCGTGACTGGTACAGAAACGACGGCACAAATGCCGGCAACAGAGATGATCACCAAACTTATCGAGTATCATGCTGCGCCGCCACTGCTAGGGTTTGGTATTTCTGAACCGGAGCATGTAAAGCATGCGATTAGCTCAGGTGCGGCAGGTGCAATTAGTGGCTCGGCGGTGGTAAAAATCATCGAAAAACACTTAGATGACCCTAGCACTATGTGCTTTGAGCTTAAAACCTTTGTTGCGCGAATGAAAGCTGCAACGCAGAAGTAATATTACTTTCAAGCCAGTGTTAGACACTGGCTTTTCTTAGAATTAACGCAAGTTATCTTTTAAGGCTTTTGCCGGTTTAAACAATACCTTGTTTTGCCCCTCAATGGTGATGGTCTCACCAGTTTGAGGATTACGTCCTTGCTTTGGGGGATGATAACTTAACGCGAATGTCCCAAGTCCATTGATTTGCATCTGATCGCCCTCTGACAAGCGCTTTTTAGTGGCCTGTAAAATGACATTTAACACCGCCTGTGAATCTTTCTTTGTTAATCCACTAATTTCCGCCATTTTTGTAACTAAATCGCTCTTATTCATGCAAATACCTCTGAACCATAGAATGAGCGCAGCAGGCTATGGGTTTCATCAAAGAAAGTCAATGTTGATGTTCTCGCCGTATCTTGGTAAAACCCTTACAACCAACTTTGTTAGGATAAAAAATGTCATTTTTAATTGAGTACTTACCGCTCATCTTATTTTTTGCGGTTTATAAGTTTGTCGATATTTTTTGGGCAACGGGTGTGCTAATCATTGCCTCTCTTATACAGGTCGCACACCAATACATCACTAAGCGCGAAGTCGCAAAACGTCATTGGGTATTCTTAGCGATTGCGTTGATCCTTGGTGGGATGACGATTTTCTTCCATGATGAGCAATTTATAAAATGGAAAGCCACGATTATTTATGCCATTTTAGGTGCGGCACTGCTCATATCCAGATACCTGTTTAATAAAAACTTGGTAAAAGGCGCACTCGAAGGCGTGTTAAAGTCAGTTGCTGAGAAGGAAAAAAGCGAGATTGATATTGATTTACCAGCCAAAGACTGCGACCAATTAAATCTATTTTGGGCAGTATTACTTTTCTTCATCGCAGGCCTAAACCTTTACGTTGCGTACCACTTCTCTCTTGATTTTTGGGTGAACTTTAAAGTCTTTGGTTTAATTGGGATCACCTTCGTTGCCCTCCTCTTTACCATGTTTAAAATTCAAAAATATTTACCTGAAGAGTAACCATTCAAGGTTCATCTGCAGCTGCTATAGTTAACGAGTGAGAGCTAACTATAGCGGCTTGTAGCCGCCAAATATTTTGGGGAACTAGCCTTGAACGCAAGCCAATACCGGTGGTGTGAACTCGTATTTGTATTCTTTGTCCTGCCCATTATCGCTTATCAATTCCGTGATCACCTCAACAATTGGCTTTTTCCAGCACTGATCATTTTAATGGCAGTCTGTACCCACTTACTACTAACCGACCCCCATTTCAAACGCTTCAGGTTAACCAGTTTGGGGGAGTTTTCGTCCGTCAAAAAGCGATTATTTACCACGTTTTTCGCAGGTGCAATGTTTTCAGCCATGCTCTATGGTTTAGTTAGCCAAGGAAATTGGTTTTCCCTACCGCTCAATTCCCCCAGCGACTGGTTATTATTATTAGTTGCTTACCCTATTCTTTCCGTCTTACCACAAGAGTTAATTTTTAGGAGCTACTTCTTTCATCGCTATAAAAGGATTTTACCAAATAAAAACAATCGAGTTTTGCTAAGTGCATTAGTGTTTGCGCTTGCTCACTGCATCTATGACAACTGGATAGCCGTGGCGTTATCTTTTGTTGGAGGGCTACTATTTTCTTATACCTACGCCCATAGTCGTTCGCTTGCGGTGTGTGTGTTAGAACATAGCTTGTGGGGGCTGTGGATGTTTACAATAGGAATTGGGCAGTACTTAGATTCAGGCGTAAAATTTTAGTGGCTTAGTGGAGAGTAAACATCGGCGCATTAATACGCCGATGTCATCGTGCCCAAAACGAATGTCCAGCTGCTAGAAACCAAAGATACTGAATGCAAAATATTTAGTTGCAACGGTATTAATGAAAATAGCCAACAGGATCACTGGGATGAATGTAGATAGAGAGAAATTAATGTATTTCTCAGTGAAGCTACCTACGTACCCCTCAGCGCCTTGCGCAAGTTCTTCATTCAAACCAGATTTTTTCCAGCGATAAGTAACGAATAGACACAACAGCAAACCATTCAACGGTAAAATAGTGTCGTAAAACACGTCGTAGATTAGATCAAAGAAGCTCTTCTGAGCATCGCCATAACTTACAAAACTTGTAAGCCAATCCACCATTCCAAAAGACATCGTAGATAGCACAGTCAAAATACCTGTGGTCAACGCTAAGATAATCAAAGCCTTTTTACGTGAAATACATTTTTCTTCCATCAAAGTCGCGGTAGGCACCTCGACAATTGACACAAGCGAGGTTATCGCGGCAAAGAAAACCAATAAAAAGAAAGTACCAGCAACAATTGAGGCACCGACGTAGCCAATGTCATCTTGTAAAGCCAATAACAATTTAGGTAAGTAATCGAAAATCATAGATACTGAAGAGTCCGATAACTTACTTGGATCGGTATTCGGATTAAAACTAAAGATAGCCGGAAGTACCATAAGACCGGCAATGAATGCCACTAATGAATCTGTAATAGCGACCATTTTAGAGCTACCGACAATGTCGTCTTTCTTAGAGATATAGGAAGCATAAGTGATCAATATACCCATACCTAAAGACAGTGAAAAGAAAGCCTGTGATAACGCACCATTTAGCACACTTGCATTCATTTTTTCGAAGTCAGGAACGATGTAATAGCGTACACCTGCCATTGCGTTATCAAGGGTTAGTACGTATGCGACAAGGCCAATTAACATGACAAATAACGCTGGCATGAGTAACTTAGCCGCTTTTTCGATCCCTTCTTTTACACCGCCAACCAAGATAAGATTAACGATCACACCCACTATCAACATATAGATGAAAACATTGGTATCGTTGATAAAAGTGCCAAAGTACTTCGGAGAGGCGAGTACATCTAAGTTACCTAAAGCTGTTTGCGCTAAGAAGCCAAAGATCCAAACGGTAATAACCATGTAGAAGACGGCAATCATAAACGGCGTGAGTACAGCCAAAAATCCAGCTATTGACCACTTTTTATCGTGATTCGATAGCAGCTTATATGCGCCAAACGGGTCCTTTTGGGCTTTCCTACCCATTGCCATTTCGGCCATCATGACAGGTAAACAGATAAACACTACAAATAGTGCATAGATTAGTAAAAATGCCCCACCACCATTTTTTGCGGCGGAAACAGGAAAGCCGACTAAGTTACCAATACCAACAGCAGAACCTGCAGCGGCAAGGATAAACCCTAATCGGGAGCTAAAATGCTCACGGTTTGCACTCATTGCAATCAACCTTATTATTATTTTCTATAAATATCCGAAGGACTCTACCAGTCAAGCTGAGTGTTTTTCAAGTTTAAATGTCTAATCACTGAAAAACTCTGTGTACATTTACTTTTGCACTGAGGGCGTTTTATCATAGTATTGATAAACGGCCCTGAAAAGCCGACAAGATACGTAAAAATAACAATAATAACCTAGAAACCAATCCGGAACTAATACTTATGCTTTACATGATCTATTCAACCGATGCTGAAAACTCATTAGCAAAACGTCTTGCTGCGCGCCCTGCTCACTTAGCTCGTTTAGAAGAATTAAAACAACAAGATCGATTGTTTGCAGCAGGCCCGTTACCAGCTATTGACTCGGAAGATCCTGGTGAAGCGGGTTTTACGGGTTCTTTGGTTATTGCTGAGTTTGAAAACTTAGAAAGTGCGCAGCAATGGGCGAGCGCCGATCCCTATATTGATGCTGGTGTCTATACTGCTAGTATTGTAAAACCGTACAAGCGAGTTCTGCCATAAAAGTTTACTGAACGTTAAGTTCAGCAAAGGTTAATTACAAAAGCACTAAATTTGTTTGAGATTTATGAAGTTTAGACACTTAGTATCTATGAAACTGTGGAGCTTAAAATGCGATTGCAACTCACTCTCTTAGCGTTGATCTTGGCGTTCGCTTCGAGTGTAGCAGACGCCAATAGCCGCAATGATAAGAATGTAAAGACGATTACAAAAAAAGAAGCTGTGTCTCTGGCGCTTGATAAGTACGCTGGGAAGACGCTTAAGATTTCTGAAGAAAATCAGTTTTTTGTGGTAAGAATTCTCCAACCAGATGGTCGAATTGTTGACTTAAAAGTAAACAAGAAGACAGGTGAAGTAAATAAGGACTAAGGATGCGTATTTTAGTTATCGAAGACGATATTCAACTAGCAGAAAACCTGCGAAATGCATTAGAGAAAGAAAAATATAGCGTTGACTTGTGTCATGATGGTGAGTCTGGATTATTTCACCTTGAAGAATATCCGTTAGATATGGCAGTGATCGATCTCGGCTTGCCAAAACTTGACGGTATTGAAATTATCCGTAGAGCACGTGCTAACGGCGTAAAGATCCCTATTTTAATCTTAACAGCACGCGACCGTTGGCAAGACAAGGTAGAAGGCCTTGATGCAGGAGCTGATGACTACCTCACTAAACCGTTTCATGTTGAAGAGCTGATTGCACGCTGTAATGCACTGATTAGACGTAGCGCTGGACAAGCAAATCCAGAGATTTGTATTGGCCCAATCAAAATCCACACTCGCTCACAGCAAGTCTGGGTTAACGATAACGAGCTATCACTAACGGCCTATGAATATAAAGTTTTAGAATACCTAATGGTTAACCCACAAAAAGTTATTTCTAAATCTGAACTCACAGAGCACATATACGATCAGGACTTTGACTTAGACTCTAACGTCATTGAAGTGTTTGTCTTAAGACTGCGTAAAAAGCTAGACCCTGATGGCACTCTGAACCCTGTTGAAACCCTTAGAGGACGTGGATATAGGTTCAAAAATCAGTGGTAAACAGCTCTCAAATTTCGCTTAAAATAAGACAAGGATTTATCCTTGTCTTTGTGCTTATTATTGCCCTTCCCGCGCTGTTTTTCTCCGTGGGCAGGGCTTATTATTCTTCTTTAGTCGATGCGACTGAAAAAACATTGGAAGCCCACCTCTACTCACTTATCTCTGAAGTCGAATTTGTCTCTAACGGACTCGAAATGCCTCGCAGTATTCTTGCACCTGAGTTAAACAGACTGAATTCTGATACTTATGCTCTGGTCTATCAAGATAACTCCCTCGTTTGGTATTCCGAGTCGGCTGTAAATCTCTCAATTTCACCTGACTTTTCAGAAAACCAAGCTGGAGCATCTGAGTTTAAACGAGTTGAATATAATGGTGTACTGTTTTGGCAACTTAGCCTAACTGTTATTCTCGGAAATGCAGAGCAATCGCAGCAAGCCCGCTTTGTGCTTTTAAAGAAAAATGACGCGCTGATGGAGTTAATGTCAGGGTTTAGAAACACCTTGGTCAACTGGATGCTGGTTATGGGTGTGGTGATAGCAGGATTGATGGCATTTGGGTTTGTATGGAATGCAAGGCCGTTACAGCGATTGGATAAAGAAATTAAAGAGATTGAGGCTGGCGAGCGCGATAAGATCACGGGTCTTTACCCCGTCGAACTCCTAACAATCAAATCCGACTTAAACCTACTATTGGAATCTCAAAAGCGTCAAAAAGAGAGATATAGAGCGTCACTTAGCGACCTTGCGCACGCGTTAAAAACGCCCCTTGCGGTGATCAAATCCAGTCCACTGGCAAAAGATGCAGACGCTCAGGAGCAACTAGACAGAATCAATGCGATGATCGAACATCAATTGAAACGTGCTGCAACGGGTGCATCCGATACATGGAAGAAACAAACATCAGTAAAACCCGTACTAGACTCAATACTCAACGCCATGACTAAAGTGTATCACGACAAGCACATTCAATTTTCCTCCGAATGTGGTGAGGAGGTTGCATTTCTTGGCGATAAAACGGATTTAATGGAAATTCTTGGTAATATTATAGATAACGCCTGTAAAGCATGTGGTTCCTTGGTCGATATAAAAGTAAGTGCACCTAAAAAGCGCCTACTAATCATAGAAGTAGAAGATGATGGCCCAGGCATTCCAGAGCATCGCCGCTCAGAGCTACTGACCAGAGGTGCAAGATTAGACACCTATGAAGCTGGCCACGGCGTAGGAATGGCTATCGTATCTGATTTAGTTAAGTCATATCATGGCTTGATGCAAATCGGTACTTCCCAACATGGTGGCGCAAAATTTACGATAGAGTTTAACCATGAAAAGAATAATTAGCAGTCTACTGGTATCGGGATTAACCTTTTTTGTGATTGCAGACGACGATGTCACACTACAAGACTGTACGAAGTATGAGTCAACGCATCCGGAAAAAGCAAAAAAATTCCTCATGTGCCTGGATGGCAATATCAACTTACTTGAACGTCACCGTCAAACCTGGATCACTAAGTTATTGCTTGATACTAAAAAGTATCAAGCGGACACGGGTAATACTCAGATCTTGCCAATTATGGAACGTGCCCTTCGCAATCAGGAGGAATATATGGAAGATAGCTGCCGGTGGCGATACTTACTAGATATGCCAAACGCGACGCGCTCAGCGACGGCTTATAAAAATTGCAAAATTGCATTTTTAAAAGCCCACATCATTGAGCTGAAAAGCAGTAAAGTATTGAAAGAAGATTTGAATCTCTAGCGGCATTTTTGATTAGATTATTAGGTGGCAAGCCTTAATAACCTGAGCTTCAGCTAATGACGAGTAAAACGCTTAGAAAAGGAGCTGTTTTTAGCTCCTTTTTATTTGCAGGTTCTCAGCATGGTTAAGATGGTCTATTATCGGGTTGTTCTGAACCGAGAAGGATTGCAAGCCATTTACCCTCTTCACTGGTTTCAAGGGCAATTTTCACAACCATGGTAAGTGGCACAGAAAGCAGCATTCCCACAGTTCCGAGTAACCACCCCCAAAAGATTAACGAGAGAAACACGACTAAAGTCGATAAACCTAACCCTCGACCCATAAACCTCGGCTCAATAATGTTGCCCATTAAGGTATTAATACAAATGTAACCCACAGCAACAATGCCACTCACCAATGGTCCTTGTGTCACTAAGGCCAGTAAAACAGGCGGCACAGCCGCAATGATTGAACCTATGTTTGGAATATAGTTAAGCAAAAATGCAACTACGCCCCAAAGCACGAAGTAATCAACACCTAACGCCCATAAAAAAACAGCCGCTACGACACCTGTCGCCAATGACACCAGCGTTTTAATCGCCAAATAGCTATTGATAGAATCTAAAAATCTATCAATTTGCTGCATTTTCATCTCTGGATCGTCTAGGGCAAGATGCACTTTGTGGCCCAAAGAAGGTGCCTCAAAAAGCATGAAGACGACGATAAGCAAAATTAAAAAGCTATTTGCCATCACACCACCAAAGCCAGTCAGCATGTTGGTGGCCACATCGATTAGCTTATTTGGGTCTAGCATACTAATAAGTTGTTGTTTATCCAATAATATATTGTAGTTCGCGGCAGTACTGACCAACCAAACGAACTTTTCTTGTAAGTCTTCTTTATAAGTTGGCAGCTGCTTAGAGAAGTCATTGACTGATTGCCCAACAAGCCCACCAATACTTGCACCTATTAAAATCACAAGTGCGATAATCACCAGAATGGCCAGCCCTTTTGGTATTTTAAAGCGAGCCAAAAACTTGAGCATGGGATTACAGATAATCGCAATGAATGCGGCTAATATAAACGGCACAACAATCTCAGACGCAAGCTTGATACCACCTAACACTAAAAATAGCGAGGCCAAAACCACCAGCGTTTTGTTAATTCCAGTCAGTGAAGACACAGTTCACTCCTTTTGCTTTTTTACCATTCTAAAACAAACCACCTATAATGAAAATGAGTGATCTAACTCCTTGCTAAAACGTAGGTTTATTTGATTACAATAAAGAGTATTGAGCATGAATATATTCATAACAGGCGCAACTGGATTAATTGGTAAAAAGTTATGCCAATTTTTAGTACACAAACATAATCTGATTGTATTGAGCCGTTCGCCTTCAAAAGCTGCAAACCTATTACCAAGTGGGGTTAGCTGCGTTACTGATACTGATGATGTCGACTTTAATGAGCTTGATGCGGTCATTAATCTTGCGGGTGAACCAATCGCCAATGGCCGGTGGAGCAAAGAGAAAAAACAAGAGATCTACAATAGCCGGATAAAAATCACTGAGCAAATCGTTGCAGCGATAAATACTGCGACGTCAACGCCCAAGGTGTTTATTTCAGGTAGTGCAATAGGTTTTTATGGACGCCAACCGGATAACTTGACCATCACTGAAGATTTCAAGGATTACCATGATGAATTCTCTCATAGGCTGTGCAAAGATTGGGAAGATACCGCCTTTAGAGCCGAGTCAAGCCATACTAGAGTCTGCATATTAAGAACAGGCATTGTGCTTTCAAAATCTGGGGGCGCTTTGGCAAAGATGTTGCCACCCTTTCAATTTGGCGTTGGCGGTCCGATTGGTTCAGGAAGACAAATAATGTCTTGGATCCATATCGACGATATGATTCAGGCGATACTGTATATCCTTAAACATGACGAGCTCTGCGGTGTTGTTAATGCTACAGCCCCTAACCCGTTATCAAATAAGCAATTTTCTCAAGCCTTAGCACGCGCTATCTCACGCCCTTGCCTATTTACCGTACCACCGTTTGTCCTCAAATTGGCATATGGTGAAATGTCAGAATTGCTATTGTACGGCCAATGCGTCGTACCAAAAAAACTTCTCGATGCAGGTTATCGATTCCGCCACGATCACATTGAAGGTGCCTTGAGCGCGCTTAACTTATAACTTTTGTGCAATACCTTCTTCTGGCGCTATATAGAGCTTTTCTCGCGTTAAGACTTTGTCCAGATAATGTTTGGTTTCATCATAAGGTAAACTTTTGTCTAGCGCCGCTAGTACGTTTTCTGGTGAGAGTGAATTAATGATCTTTGCCGCTTTTATGATTGATCTTGAGTCATCAGCATTAAACACACGGGCAACATTGCCAGCACCCGTATTGTAAGCCGCAATGATGCAATACTTACGACTAATTGGATTCTGTATTTTACTCAGGTAGCGTTTATCGAGAATATTCAGGTAAGCGGTCCCCGCTTCAATATTATTGTCCGTCACATATAAATAAGGCGCCGACATCGGTTCATCGCGATTGTACAACATACGATTCACATCAACACCCGCACTCGTCGGTACTATCTGCATCAAACCAAACGCAGGAATATGTGACTTTGCCATTGGGTTAAAGTGGCTTTCGGTGTGCATAACAGCAAAAATTAAACTTGGCTCAATGTCAAAGCGCTTCGCTTGTGCATTCACTTGGCTAACATAACGTTCTGCTCGATGCTTGGAAAGTTCAGTCTGTTTGGGTAGCTTAAGCACGATTTCAGATACGACTGTTGCTTCACTTTTACCGGTATTACTTGCAGTTTCTAATAGCTTTTTAAGACGTTTTTGCTTTAACAGTTCAAGCTTTTTCTGTTGCGCTTGTTGTTGGGCCTCTGCTAATTTTGTATCTTCGCCGTCAATGATGGCCTCATCTGTCTGGCGTTCTATATAACGTTGCTGTTGTTCAAATTGGCTATCTATTTGCTTTTTCGCTGCGATCAATGCTTTTGCACGAGCAGCGTTATCCACTTCACGTTTTGTTGTTTCACTTTGGTTTATCGCGAGCGTATCAGCATTAAATACATCAATTACTGCACGGTCTTTCGCGATAAATTCTTTATATAGGGCTTGAAGTTGAGCCTGCGATACCTTTTCATCTGCCGCATGCCTAATGCTTACGACCAGCTCATTGGCTTCAAAGTCGACAACCATTCTGGATGATAAATCATCACTGTAGGTGACAAATGCGGCTTGATCAGAAACCGTTATATCTCCCCACTGTTGGATCACGTTATCACGAAAGGCATCGTACTCTTCAAAATGCTCTTCGACATAATCAGCAAACTCACTTAATTGTTGGCGTTTATATTGCTCAAACTCGCTCAGCTCTTCATCACTAGGCTCGGAGGTTTGCCAACGTGACATTTTCTCTGACAGCTCTTCAAAAAGCTGGGCTTGACTCGCCACTGCACTTGGAATGGCACTTAACGCCATGACTAAAAATGAGTATACCGATTTGCGCATAGAGCGTTCCTTTCAAAAAATTAAAGCGTGAAACTCACGCTTTAATTAGTTAGCCTTGCAATTTCCTTCTCAAGATCTTTTTCTGCTTTGTAAGCTTTAAACTCTTGATATAAAAACTTTTCATCCTGAGGGTTTACACTGCGCTTACTTTCTTTGATCAAATCTTTGAAAAGCTCTTTAGTCTGATCAGGTGATAACGTCGTCAATGCACAGAAATAGTCTTTACCAGAAATATCGATAACATCGGCCTTAACGATACGGGAGCCATTTAATGTTTGTTTAGTAAGTTGTTTGGATACAGAGCTAAAGGTTGCGCCTACCGTTGTGTCCTCGTTTGCATCTGTACGGTTCGCGAATGTCTTATCAAGGCCTTCGATGCGTGTTTCAATCTGTTGAGCAAGAGCAAGACGTGCATTTGCAACCGCCATTTTTTGATCGATTGAAATATTGCCCGAGTATTTCACACAATCTGCGGCCGCTATACCATCTTCGATTGTTGGATTGAGAACCCACTCTGGAATATTAACTCTTGGACTTGAAGCCGCATCGTCTTTACTTGAACTACAAGCCGATAGTATCCCTATAACGGCCACTGATATAAGTAGTTGTTTTGCTTTCATGTTGGGTTCCTTAATTGCCCTGATTACGGAATAAAATTTATCAAAAAAATCATTGATTAACAGTAATAAATTGTAAAAACGATTTTTAACAATTTAGCACTTTCAATTCAATTTTTTACTATTTAATTTATTGTTATATGATTGAACACAACAACACTGCCATTATAAGAACAAGTATGCAAGGAATGCGATTCCAAATTGATTTATATAACTTCATGATAAAACTCTTGATCTTTACAGGTTGCTTGATGCTGAGCGGCTGTAACTTGACCCCTAAAGCTAACAAGCAGGCCATAGAATACGCGGAGCAAGGAGATTTTATCTCAGCCCAACAGCGTATTGACTATGCCTATAAAAACTCATCTCGTGACGAGCTATTGTATTATCTTGAATCAGGTATGTTAGCGCATTTACAACACCATTATGAATTAAGTAATCAACACCTTTCTCACGCAAAGGAAATCATTGAAGCTGCCTACACTGTCAGCATCAGCGACCAGCTTTTTTCTACTTTTACTGGCGCAAGTTACAAAAAATATACTGGTCGCGCTTTTCATAAACCCATGATCCATACATTAATGGCGCTTAATTATGTGTCGTTGGCAAACGTCTCGAAGGTAAACCGTGTTGCTTTGTATGACTCTGCACTGACAGAAATGCGCCAACTGGACTTATACCTATCTCAATTACAGCAACAAACCGGAGGCTACGTAAATCAACAAAAAGCAGGAAGTGATATTGAGCAAATTTTTAAAGCTATTTTTAATCAACCATTTATCAGCGGTGAACTTGAGTATAAAGATGATGCATTTGCACAGTATTTAAGTGGCGTTTTATATGAACAACAAGGCGAGCTAGATAGTGCTCGGATCCAATATGAGCGAGCGGTGAGCGCATACAAAAATGGCTTTAGTAAACAATACAAACTAGGTCAATATGCAGGCCAACAAGCACAGCAAGATCTCAACAGAATGGTTGCAGACAAGGAAGAAAACTACTTCACATTAGTTCAAAGCTTAGGTGTATCACCGCAGCGCAAAGAGTTTAACCTTTATCTTAGACCTGATGAAGAGGCACAAGCGATAGTGATTACGCCGATTTATTGGGGGACAAAAGAAGAACGCCAAGCCCAGTTCGCATGGTTTAATTTAATGTTTGCTGATACCAGTTTGTTTGATCTCATTCAAAACTATGCAACAGGCGACTTTAGTGATGTTGTATTAGGCACTGTCACAAAACGCTTACCTCTCGGTGATAAATTATGGCAAAAAGCCGTAGACGAAGGGGTGATTGATGCACTCAAGTATGGCAGTAGAATCTCCGTTACTTACTTACAACCCCATAAAAACGATATCCAACATGTTGCGCTTTTCGCTAACGGACAAAAACTTACAGAATTACACCCCTTTTATTCGGTAAACTTACTCACACTGTATGACGCGCTAGGTAATGCCAATATGGAAATTTACACCGCTATTTCTCGAGAAGTGTTAAAAGCAGTCACAGCAAGTAAAGCTATAAAGCAAGTTGGCATCCAGCAGAACTCGCTGTTGGCAGGGCTTGCTCAGCTAACATCATCTGTCACCAACGCCATTACAGCAGCGGCAGATACTAGACAATGGCAATCTTTACCAAGTGAAATTAGAGTGGCTCGAGTGAAATTACCCGAAAATACCACTCGCCTGCAATTGCAAACCCAATTAAGGACTGGCAGAGTGATTGAACAGGATATACCGCTGAATCAAACAGCACCGTTGCTTAGCCACATTCGCACCTTCACCGGTGTAGCTGAACCAGAAAAACAAAATTATTTATCATCTTTAACTAACATGGACTGAATACATGAAGCCTAAATTTGCAGTTAAATTAGTTGTCCCAATGCTCATCGCGTCTAGCGCAGCGATGACGGGTTGTTCTTCAACAACCAAAGTGAGTCGCGTGGACACCAATGAAGAAATAGCGCTTTCAGATAAATGGAATGCCAAAGACTCTCAGTTAGTTGCTGAAGCAATGATAAGCGATATGCTCGGCTTCCCTTGGGTACGTGAACACCGTGCCAAAGAAGGCACTCGACCCGCTATCATTATCCAATCTGTTCGTAACAAGTCGCATCAGCATATTGCAGTTGACACCTTTTTGAATGACCTCAAGCGCGCCATATTGCGAAGCGGGCAAGCTGACTTCGTCGCAAACCGCTATGTACGAGATGAAATTCGTGAGGAAAGACGAGACCAAGAGCTTAATTCAAGCCTCGAAACTCGTAATGAGATCGGCCAAGAGCAAGGTGCTGATTATGCACTATCCGGCACGATTAACTCATTTGTTGATGAACAAGGTGGTAGTCGAGTCACTTTTTACCAAGTAGATCTTCGATTAATAGACATGACGACTAACCGAGAGGTGTGGAATGGACAGAAGAAAATTCAAAAACTTCAAGAGCGCAGCGGGTATGGTTTCTAAACGTCTAGCGTTACCTCTGTGTATTCTCCTTAGTTTATCTGCCTGTCAGTCTACCAAGCAGGCTGTTGCAAAGGAAGAAAGCTTACCCACTTGGGCTACGCAGCAACCGAGTTCCGATTATCTAGTGTATGGCGTTGGTTCAGCGAGTCATATTGTAGATAGGACGGAAGCCAAACTTGCCGCCCAAGAAGCAGCTAGATTGGCGATTGCCAAACAGTTAAATGTGGAAATTGAAGGAACGACACAAGTTGCTCAAAGTCAGGCTAATGGCGATTTTTCGTATCGAGTGGATGAGATTTTATATTCTCGAGTCCCAAGCATACAATTACAGGGGATCAATATTGAACAGGAGTTTTACTCCTCGGAGCAAAAAACGGCCTATGCCCTTGCCTCATTTAACAAGGTTGAGTCGAGGATGCACGCTGAGCTTGATATTAGGCAACTTGACGAAGAGATCAGTAACGCGACTATTTCGGCACTAACCAATTCAGAAAAACTAAAAGAAGCGATGGCAATTAAGCGACTAATCGCCAAAAGACGCAAAGCAAACGAATATCACAGGCAATTAGGTGGCGGCAGCATTGCCATACCAACCTCAGTGAGCAACAAAAACAAAATGCTGAATGATTTTATTCAGTCATTAACGTTTAGTATTTCATCAAAGTTTTGGGGACAGGAGTCTATCCGCAACCAGTTAGCCGAAAGCTTGACTAAGCAAGGTCTTACTGTTGTGGGTGAAAAACAAAGTGCAGACTTTCAAATTGACTTTCGCGTAGATTTCGAAGATGTAAAGAAAAACAGCACTTATTATGTTTTTGCCAACTCGAGTTTAACACTCATGGAAAACGATAAAGAAAAGGCGCATGTTTCTGCACAAATAAAAGCAGCGTCTAGTTTTGAGAACATGGCTAAGTCTAATGCTGAAGAAAAGTCAGCAAAAATGCTAAGCAAAAAGCTGACGATGTTAATCATTGATAGCAAAATCTGAAGTAAGGCCCTTTAATAGGGCCTTACTTATCCCTTCCTAGAATGATTTCACCACTTTAACGCTGCTATCTGCAGCTCCCGAAGACACAAACCCAATTAGGTTAGGGTTACTCGCAACGAGTTTAAGTACCTCAGCATCATCGGCGGCTTCTTTTGGTGGCGTCCCTTTTCCAGTAAATACTAATTTTGACCAATAAGCTTTAAGTTGGCTTGATGACTTATTAAGTACCTTTTCATTAAACTCATCGGTTACCGTCGAGCCATCAGCCTGTGTTATCGGAAGTGCTTTAGAGCCATCGGAGAATGACTTTGATTTACCAATAAAAATTTGCTTAATTTCGTTCTCATCCAGTGTAGAAGTATTGGCAGGATTGACAATGACATCCACGGCTAGGCAACTATAAGCGCTGCAAAGTAGAGTAAGTAAAAATAATTTTTTCATGCTTCTCTCCTTAAAATACCATGTCGATACCAATTGTAATGGCTTTACTATCACCTGCGACCGCTAAACCAACGGAGTTATCCTCTACCTCATCATACTGGATCTTGAAAGCGGCGGAAGAATGGAAATCCCAACGTACTCCAAACGAAGTGGTTTCATGGCTTTCGGCATCGTCGCCCTCGCCTTCAAAATCTGCGTAAGATACGAATGGCGTGATATTGTCAAAGCGATAGCCCAGTGTCAGCATCTTGGTGTCTAGATTGCCGTCTAAGTCCAACCGATTTAGCTCAGATAAAATAAAGAAATTTCCCCAGTCTGCATTTACTGCTAAACCATAAAACTTACCATCTCGCTCATCACTCCCCTCCCATAAGACGGGCTCTCCAGAGCGATACCGCTGGTTGGTGTAACGCATGTGGGTTAAACGCACTTCAAGCCAATCATTACTGGTTTGAATTACGCCGCCTAGGATGTCTTTCCAGATTTCTCTAGTTGGCTCTTGAAAGAAAAACTCGCTCAACAGCTTATTGTCATCATCGTCTTCTTTACCAGCGTAAATATTCCCGCTTAATGACCAGTCGCCTATACTGCCGCTGTAGAGCATATTGATGCCATTATAATTAAAGATTTGCCAGGTGTAGTTGTCCGCGGGTGCACGCATCCAAATATAGGCATAACCCACATCATAAAAGTCGGAATAATAAAATAGCGGTAAGCGCTTTTTACCTGCTTGGAACGTCCAATTCTCATTAATCTCATAGGACAAATAAGCCCACTCAAACTTTGCATCAAAATCGTCTGCGCCGCGCGCAACAATCTGACCAGTAACGCTTAAACCTTCGGTTAGATCAGCACTAAATTGAAGGCCCATCAATGTTTCAGGTTCAAATGAGATATCCTCGTCGTAAACACTGACGATAGGATAATCGGCGAGAAATATTGGATCGTTTATTCCGAATTGTGGAACACCACTTCCGCTCAACACCTTACCAGCATTGATACTTGCAAATCCGGAAAAGTTAACCTCTGCATGCCCTGAAAAACAGGCAAGGCAAAGGGTACAACCTAAAGCTAGTTTCATCTTCATTGTGATTCATCCCAATTGCTTGTTCTACAAGTACTACATTGCAAGTATAGTTAAATTTAAAAAAATGCTAGCAAAAGCAGCAAATTGATAAAAATATTTGCAGAAAAAGGGATGAAATAGGAACAAAAAAGCAGCTTACGCTGCTTTTTAACAATTAAGATTCGTCGTTATAATAACGTTCAATTTGGTCCTTCAAGTTTGGCGGTACACCTTTAATCGTAAGCGTATCAGTCGCAGCATCATAAATAACCCGCTCACCCAAATGCTTACGTTCAAAGCCAACGCTTACTCCACCGCCAAGCCCAGAAAATTTCACCATACTCGTGACTGTCTTTTTATCGACAGGAAAGCTTTCTTCCAGCTCATAGCCCTGCTCTTTATAAAAGTCTTCAAACTTTACGTCTGAAGACTTAGAAAGCGTCTCGGACAGTGTGTTAACATCTGCATCCTCGCCGCTTGAAACACAGTCGTTACAGTAATCAAAAATTTCCTTGCGGATGTCGTCTTTTTCAGACTTTTCAAATTGCTGTGTCGACAAATAATCCTCAACCGCGTGTAACATAGTTTGCGATTGCTGCTTTGGATCGATCCCCTCTTCACAACCAAGAAAATCTAAAAAGAAATCAGCAACCTTTCGACCAGCTCGCCCCTTAATGAAGGAAATATAACGGTTTTCTTCTGCGGCTGTATCCCAAGCATCTAAATCGATTCTAGCAGCCAATTGCATACGTGAAATATCTAAGTGTTTTGCTGCGGATAAGTCTAGGTCTGAGGTAATCGTGTAATGCTCTTTAATATTAATCAGTGCAATCATAATAAAATTGCTGGCAACATACTGATAATGACAAAACACTAAATACCCAGTTTCATGAAATGCATACTTATTAAGCTCTTCTTTAAGCACATTGGTTGCTTCTTGGGTTAAATTCCAAAAGTTAAGCTCATTATTTCTATAACTCTGCATCGCAGACGCGACCACACTGCTTTTTTCGCCGCTAAAAGCACAGAACCCTTTACCCGGTTTGCCATTGTAGGCATGATGCAATTGTTCAATGAAAACATTAACTTTGTCATTGATTTGCATTTCATCGTCACGTAGATGTATTTCGGTATCTTCGTCTTGTTTGTCTACATAGTGAACAACTAGTTTTTTTACCTCAACGCTCATCTTTGTTTTTCACGCCTCTAATGTTAAAATGTAAAAATTATTGCTTTTATAAATTGAACCAACTGATGCCTATCCAATCAAAGTATTCCAATAAACAAGTAGAAGAAATTGTTGACCAATTAGTTAATGTATTAAGCTCGCAAAACGCACCAGTTGATCTCAGCTTAATGTGTTTGGGTAATTCTATCACGCACATTCTAAAAGAACATGTTCCAGAGAGTAAGAGACAATCTGTTGCCGAAAATTTTGCCAAAGCACTTACACAATCAGTAAAGTAACGGAATGAATCTTACACCGCACAGCCCTTTTTCATCAAAAGCAAGTCAATTACTCAGCTGGGGACACTGGTTTACCTTTGCTAACATTGGCTTGGTTTTATTGATTAGCTCAGTTTATTTGTTCGCCGACAAAGCGCCAAGTACCTTTGTCGGTTGGTTTTATATGCTGATCACGTGGATAAGCCATACCAGCTTTATCACTTTTTGTGCGTTTGTATTAACTATCTTTCCGCTTAGTTTAATATTCCCTTACCCGCGACATATTCGCGGGATGGCTGCAATTATTGCCTCGGTTGGTATTGTTGTACTAACAGTAGATGCCTTTGTTTACTTACAACTTGGCTACCATATAAACCCAGCTTCGCTTTCCGATATTTTTGTTTTATTGTGGGAAACCTTAGTCGGATCATCCCTAGTTAATCTCATCATTACCATTGCAATGCTTGGACTGGTGCTCACTTTTGAACTACTCGCAGGCAATTATGCTTGGCGTCATTTGGCCGAGCTTAAATCCTATAAATTCCCTCGCTATGCTACTGGCACCATTGTTACCTGCTTTGCGCTCAGTCACAGCTTGCATATTTGGGCTGATGCGAATGCCTTTTTCGATATCACTAAGCAAGATAATGTATTACCCCTCTCTTATCCTACAACCGCAAAGAGCTTACTTGCCAGACATGATTTACTTGATATCGAGCAGTATGAAGAAGCGCACTCACTAAGCATTGGTGATACGCATTCAAAATACAAAGCCCCTGTAATTTCGGCGGTATGCAAAGAAAAGAAAGATACCACAAAGCAACCTATCAACGTTTATGCTTACACAGATGAGGCGCTGTTCCAAAAAACAGCAACAGCACTTCAGAGCAACGGTAAAAATAACGTGTTCCGAATGGATTCTGTTTTACGCGCAGGAAATAGCAGCGATGCGTTATTCAGCCTGATATACGGTCTACCGAGTTATTATAAAGAGTCTGTTCTGCTACAGCAGCAAGTTCCGGTATGGTCAATTAATAATGACTTAATGAGTGTTGATGCTAACGGCGAGTTCTCTTTTGTTCCTTCTCATCAAGCAAGTAAATTAACAATCATTGAAGTAAGTGACAAAATTGACATTGATAGTTCAAAGCCGTTCGTGGCAATTGATATTAGTGCACAGCAAGCGACGGTATTAACCAGTTCTGCGGTAACGAACATTGAGCTGTTTGCTCAGGCTTCTGGTCTTGTGCAGCCCAATGACATCACCTACACCCTATTAAGCTCTTATCTAGGCTGCGACCCCCTTGCTCAACAAAGTATGCTGGCATCGAACATTAAAACTCGCTCTCATGCAGAAGGCGTCAACTTTACGCAAGGTGTCTTAGTTGCCTTCAAAAAAGACAAAATCACCTTAGTCAATCAAGATGGTAGCTTCAAGCAGATGTCAGCAAAGGAAGGCTTTGTGTTAAACGGTAATCTAGATATTCCATTTTTAATACAAAGTATTAAGACATTAAAAAAATTCACGGCCCCTGAAGCGCAATAACCTTGAACAAAGTGGGATGTCATCTATGGTTAAGTAGATATTAACTGTTACAGCAAGGATGCCACATGCAATTATATCTAAAACTATTTGTACTGATTTTTGTCTCTACTCATTGTTTCGCCACAACAACGGTAAAATACTTCAAATGCACGACCGACAGAGGCATCGTTTTTAGCCAATTTCCCTGCTCGGCCAATGCGACTCAGCATACAATAACTACATCCGATCCTAAAGCCTCGGCTCCCTCTGAGCAGCACTATAAAACGTTAAACAATTTGGAACGTAACCAAATTGCGAAAAGGACAAAGCGTGCGCTCAGAGCCAAACACCATGAAAAAGCCGTGCTCAATCGCAAAAGAGATACCGCGGTTAGAGAGCAACAGGATAAATTAACTAAGCTGATGAATGAAGACAGGCGTAAAAAGGTTGTAAGGCAAGTTAAAAAGGAAATAAAGGCCATTAATAAGGCACATGCTAAAGCAATTAAAAGCCTAGAGAAAGAGATTTCAAAATTAGAAAAGCAACTCAAAGAATATGAGTGATATAGCCGCTCATTTACATTGATTGCTTTTTGAGAATCACACTTGGTCAATGAGCATTCGCTATAGTTATGCAAATGCCTTGACTGGTATTACCAGATGACTTTTCGCACATTACCTTGTAAAGTGAAACCACTACGCGTGGATAATTTATGAGGGATGTAGATGCAAGCACAGCAGTTAGCAGAGCGAATTTTATCAGGTTTTCAAAACCACTATCACGCATTTGTAAAAATTACCAAACTGGCACCCATCGCTTTTGCTGCTCAAAATTGGGGAGAGATAGAGCGAATAAGTAAAGCGAGGATCAGCCAATACGATAGCAAAGTTGATGAAACCGCACAGAAGTTAATGCAACTCTATGGCTCGACGCGACTGGATGAATCGCTATGGTATCAAGTAAAACAGGCTTACCTTGAGCGTCTTACCTTTCACCCTCAACCAGAGCTTGCTGAAACTTTCTATAATTCAGTTTTTTGTCGTCTCTTTCACCGCCGATATTACAATAGCGATTTCATTTTTGTTGAAACCCAGCTTGCTAACGCCACATCACTCCCTGTAGAAGCTGAGTATCGAAGTTATTTTCCAGTCGTCAGTGGCCTTAAGCCCACCATAAAAAGAATCATTGAACATATCGACTTCCATTGTGAGTTTGAAGATTTAGATAGAGATATTCGACTACTCGTTAAGGCGTTTCTTAAACAAGCACCCAACACGCATCATCAGGCGCATTTAATGCGCTTCGATATCCTCAGCGCACCTTTCTATCGTAATAAAGGTGCCTATATTGTCGGCCGAGTGGTATCTAAATCTGGTGTACAGCCGTTTATCATTTCAGTGTTACATGCACAAACAGGGGGCTTACTGATTGATGCGCTGCTTACCAATAGCTCACAAATGCGGGTGATTTTTGGTTTTGCACGTGCTTACTTTTTAGTAGAGACCCATGCTCCATCTGCGCTAGTTAAGTTTTTAAATCAACTTATGCCAAATAAAACAAAGGCTGAGCTTTATAACGCCATCGGCTTTCATAAGCAGGGGAAAACCGAATTTTATCGTGAGTTTTTACACCACTTAGCTAATTCCGAAGAACAATTTGAAGTCGCACCAGGTACACCGGGTATGGTGATGATGGTATTCACTCTGCCAAGCTTTCCCTATGTTTTTAAAGTGATCCGTGACCAATTTCCAGAAAGTAAGCCATTTACAAAGACAACCGTTTTAGAGCGCTACCAACTCGTAAAGCGCCACGATCGTGTGGGTAGAATGGCAGATACAATTGAATATTCCGATGTAGTGATCCCACTTGCACGTATTTCACCAGCCCTTTATCAGCTATTGCTCGATTCTATCTCTCAAAGTATACGTATTGAGGGGGATAATATGGTGATAAAGCACTTGTATATTGAGCGCCGCATGACACCGCTCAACCTCTTTGTACAGCAAGCCGATGAAGAAACGTGCGAGCAAGTCATTAGAGATTATGGCTATGCGCTCAAAGAAATGCTCGCTGTAAACATTTTTCCAGGAGACATGCTGTTAAAAAACTTTGGCGTAAGTAAACATCATAGAGTTATCTTCTATGACTATGATGAGGTGCAATATCTCACAGAAATGAACTTTAGAGCGCTGCCAAAACAAGGACTTGATAATATGTACGACTCTGGCGATATTTCCAGTGCACCACAAGACGTCTTTCCTGAACAGTTGTGTACATTTGTTCTGACAAATCCTACACTAAAGGAAATGTTTCTGCGCCATCATGCTGATTTGGCTGAGGTGTTGTTTTGGCAGCAAGCACAACGAGATATTCGTGAGAAAGTCGTAAGACATATTTACCCTTATCCACATGAAAATCGCTTTCTCCAAGATGCCAAAAAAGAAGAATAATACAAAGGAAAACTGAGTGAACATTAGTAAAATTGACCTTAACCTGCTGGTTTACCTCGATACCTTACTTCGAGAGTGCAATGTAACACGTGCCGCAAATCAATTAAGTATTACCCAACCGGCAATGAGTAACGGTCTTAAGCGTCTCAGAAACCTCTTTAACGACCCTATTTTGGTACGTACCAGCGAAGGCATGGTGCCAACAGAGCGCGCGCTTGAGCTGCAGCCTGTGATCCGTGGCATACTCATGACTTTGGAAGAAACCTTAGCCCCTAACAGGGAGTTTGAAGCAGCGAGTAGTAATCGAGTATTTAGGATTATGGCCAGCGATTATGCTGCAAGTACGCTTGCGCCGAAACTTCTAACTAAACTTCATGAAGAAGCCCCAGATACAACCCTTGATATTCTCACGCCGAGTGATGTTACTTTTCATGATGTAGAAAATGGCAAGGTAGACATGGCAATTAACCGCTTCGAAAATCTACCTCAATCGTTTCACCACAAACGAATTTGGAAGGATAGTTTTTGCTGTCTGGTGAAATCCGATAACCCGGTTATTACCAACTTTACGCTTGATGCCTATTTAAAATCTCGCCATATTTGGGTAAGTAAAACCGGATTTGGTGTTGGGGTTGGAATGGATCCCGCTGATGTACAGAAGCTTGGCTGGGTTGACGAGGCGCTTGCACACTTTGGAAAACACAGAAACATCGCAACTTTTACACGTAATTATCACGTTGCAATTCACTTAGCAAAAGAGCAGAATTTAATCGCAACATTGCCGTCAAAAGCCGCGAATATCTATCGTGATGATCCGACCTTAGCGGTTCTGGAACCGCCATTCCCTATTCCGCCGTTTGAGTTAGATATGATTTGGAGCCCGCTATTACACCGCGATGCGAGCCACATTTGGTTGAGACAAAAAATTGCTGAGGTAGCTGAAGAGCTAGCATAGCGATATAACTAAGCTCTGCTTAGGTGCGCTTTTTGAAATTGGTATCGCCAGCTAATTGAACTATCCTTTTATCTATATGCATAAAAGGTGCAATAGAGCATGGCGAAATTCTCTTATAGAGCAACGGTTGATAGTAAAGAGAAACTTATCCACGCAGCCGCATACGGGGAATGCGTGGAAGCCAATATTATCGAGATGTACAAAAATTTAGGACTTGCACTTAAATCGAATCAGCTAAAAAGTTTAGTTATCGACGTCTCTCAATTACATATCACCTACGACTATCCAAGCGTGCTAACCGTTTTACAAAAACTCAATCAATTTGTCGATGGGATTACTCTTGCCCGAGTAATCTCCCCCTCAGACACCAAAAGTGGATTAATTGAAGCATTTGCTGACAAGCACGGCTTAACGATTAAGAACTTCGAGAACTACAACGACGCAGTGGCTTGGGTACATACTGTGAATGAAAAAATATATAAAATTAAGTGAATATTCAGAATAAAGTCATGATATCAGTAATATTATTTGCCGTTGGTCAATAACAATCGGCCAACCATAAGTAATACCAATTGAATTAATTCTCTAATCAATTTGAAGGGTGAAATAGCATATTAGCTTCGTTAAAAATTTCTCATTTAGAACAACTAAATAGCAAAATTTTTGCCTTGCTACTAAAGCTATTTCCCCGCTTCAAGATAGATCATTTACTTAATACAACTGGTATAATTTGTGAACAACCTTTATTTCATAATAGGGAACTATGGAACACTATATCTCAACGTTCATTTTTTTCTTTGCGGTCATCGACCCCATTGGCACCATTCCAGTATTTATCGCAACCACCACAGGCTTTGATATTGCGACAAAACGAAAAATAGCGGTTAAAGCCACACTGGTTGCAGCCATTGTATTGCTGTTTTTTATTATTGCAGGCGAAATCATTTTAAACGCAATTGGTATTCCCCTACCTGCATTCGCGATTGCCGGAGGCATCGTACTATTCATCTTTGCCATGACAATGATTTTTGGCGAGGGTAAGCCGAGTGAAGAGATTAAGTTAGACAGTAAAGCATCCGACACCGCTATTTTCCCTTTAGCAATGCCTTCTATCGCAAGCCCAGGGGCAATGTTGGCAGCCGTTTTGCTGACTAAAAACAGCGAAAACAATGTATTTGAACAACTCCAAACCTCGATGATTATGCTCAGCGTATTGGCTATCGTGTTAATATTTTTACTGGTTGCGACAAAAATTCACCAATGGATTGGTGATAGTGGCGCAAGTATCGTCAGCCGAGTAATGGGACTTATTTTAGCTTCAGTCGCAGTATCTAGTGTACTGGCAGGTATTAAAGAATATTTTGTGTTGTAATAGAGAGTAACGAGAGGGTTAGCCCTCTCTTTCGATGTCATTGTTTCAAAATAAATTTCTTCACCGCTTTATTATGTTCAGTCAGTGTTTTCGAAAAGTGATGCCCACCATCTCCTGACGCAACAAAATAAAAGTATTCGGTTGTTGCTGGGTTAAGTGCCGCATGGATAGCAGCACGAGACGGCATTGCAATGGGTGTCGGTGGCAAGCCATCAATTCGATAAGTGTTATATGGCGTCTTTTCACGGATATCTTCACGTTTAATGTCACCATCAAAGTGCTCACCAATACCATAAATAATGGTTGGATCTGTCTGTAAACGCATACCTTTACGTAAGCGATTGATAAAAACGGAGGCTACTTTATCTCTTTCTGCAACTACGCCCGTTTCTTTTTCAATAATCGAAGCCAAGATCAAGGCTTCATAAGGCGTGTTTAAAGGAAGGTCTGGCATTCTATTTTGCCATTCCTTTTCAAGCACACTCTGCATTTTGGTATGGGCACGTTTAAGTAAGCGCAGCGCTGAGTCATTTCCATGATAGTGGTAGGTATCGGGGTACAACCATCCTTCAGCTGAACTTTGCGATATATTCAGTTGTGCTGTCAGTTTATCAATGTCTTGCCTTAAGTAGGGGGCGCTGAGGAGCTTGTTTTTGACTTCCCAAATGGGCATCCCTTCAATGATTGTAAAGCTAAAGTTGTGTTGATCCCCGCGACTAATTTTGCTGATGGCATCTAGCACAGTTAGCCCTTTAAGATCGTAAAAGCCCGCTTGTAACGCGAATAACTTAGGCTCTAACTTACTATAAAGTTGATAAGGAAAGCAGTTAGATAATGCCCCGCTACGCTGCCATAGATGACATAGCTGATTAAATGTTTGCCCAGCCTTTATCTCAACTAATGGCTCAGAGATATTAAGTGGTTCAAATTTAACCTTATTTATTTGCTGAGATAACCACCATGACGCTGCTGCTATCAAAAATGCGACGATGATAAACAGTTTTTTCATTTATATTACTTCCCTAAAAATCGCCTTTTCAATTCATGTAAGTCGGCGATATCGAAATGTTTATTCTCAATTCTTACTACAGGTACCAACTGCATTAAACTATTACAAATAAATACACCATCAGCTGCTTTTAACTCGTCAAAAGCAATATTTTTGACCCTAATGTCGTGTTTACTTTCAAGTGCGCTTAAAAACACCCCTTTAATGCCTGAGCCACTAAGATCTGGTGTATGCAGCGTGTTGTCTTTAATCATGATGATATTTGCCGCTGACGCTTCAATCACCCTATCATTGATGTCCGTCACAATGACATCGTCGCAAACCAATGTCAGTGCATCTTGTTTAATAAGTACTTGTTCTAATCGATTCAGTGTCTTTAATCCAGCGAGTAACGGCTGAATACCCAGTTTAACTCGGCTTAATGCGACCTCAATCCCATTCTGCTGCCAAGTTGTATAGTGTGAAGGAAAAGGTAATACCTGAATGCTCACACTCAGCTCAGGCGTCTCAGGAGCTTGGTAACCACGGCCTCCTTCCCCTCGAGTGATAAGGATCTTTAGCACCGCTTCCGCTTTATCTTTAACTTGCTCTTGAACCAAAAACTCGATTTCGTCTAGTCGTAACTCAGGAAAGCCCAAGCGCTGCTGACATTCCACCAGTCGGTTTCTATGAAGTGGCCACAAATCAACATTTCCATCACAGACTAACGCAGTGGTAAAAAAGCCATCGCCATAGGCCAATCCTCTGTCAGTGTTAGAAAAAAGTTGTTGATTATCCACATCACTTTCCTTTTTAAGGGTATCCAAAACATAAAAAAACCCGGCAATGCCGAGCTTTTTTATCATAACCTACTTTGCTATAAGATTACTAAGGCTGATCTACACCTTTTTAAATAGCAACGAACCGTTTGTTCCACCGAAACCAAACGAGTTACACAAAGTGTACTCTAGTTTCGCATCACGGGCAGTATGAGGCACATAATCTAAATCACAGCCTTCATCTGGGTTATCCAAGTTAATGGTCGGCGTTACTTTTTGGTCTTGCAGCGCAAGAATCGAAATAATTGATTCAACTGAGCCCGCAGCACCAAGTAAGTGACCCATCATTGATTTAGACGAGCTCACCATCACATTTTTTGCCGCAGAACCAAATACCGACTTAACAGCATGCGTCTCTGCAACGTCACCCGCTGGAGTAGAAGTGCCGTGTGCGTTGATATAGCCAACCTGCTCTGCATTGATCCCTGCATCATTCAATGCATTAACCATAGCTTGTGCAGCACCTGCACCGTCTTCTGGTGGAGATGTCATGTGATATGCATCGCCACTCATACCAAAGCCAACCAGTTCAGCGTAGATCTTCGCACCACGAGCTTTCGCATGCTCATACTCTTCCAGTACGATCACACCAGCTCCATCAGCTAGCACAAAACCATCACGGTCTTTATCCCAAGGGCGAGAAGCCGCTTGCGGATCATCGTTACGCGTAGAAAGCGCACGAGCCGCGCTAAAACCGCCCATACCAATTGGGGTTGACGCTTTTTCAGCACCGCCTGCTACCATCGCATCCGCATCGCCGTACGCAATCATACGTGCCGCATGGCCAATATTATGAAGGCCAGTTGTACATGCAGTCACAATCGAAATATTTGGACCTCTCAAGCCATGCATGATGGACAAGTGACCAGAGATCATATTGATAATGGTAGAAGGAACGTAAAACGGAGAAAGCTTGCGTGGACCGCTATTTAATAGCTTAACGTGGTTTTCTTCAATTAGCGTCAAGCCACCGATACCAGAGCCAATGGCTACACCAACTCTAGCGGCATTCTCTTCGTTAACTTCAAGACCTGAGTCTTTTAAAGCCTGTACACCTGCGGCGATACCATACTGGATGAAGACATCCATTTTTTTAGCATCTTTAGGGGAAATGTACTCAGTGACATCAAAGTCGTTAACTAAACCAGCAAACTTAGTTCCGAAACCTTCTGTGTCAAAATGCGTGATATTGCGAATGCCACTACGGCCTTCTAATAAGCCCTGCCAGGTAGATGCAACATCATTACCCAGCGGCGTCAACATACCTAAGCCAGTTACTACGACTCGACGTTTAGCCACGGTGTCCTCCAAAAAGGGATTATTATAATAATTGGGGGGTCTAGAAAGAGTTAGGGCAGCGAGTGCTGCCCTAATAGAAAAGCTAGTTACTCAGCGTGAGCAGTAACGTAGTCGATAGCTGCCTGAACAGTAGTGATTTTCTCAGCTTCTTCATCAGGGATCTCTGTATCGAACTCTTCTTCTAGCGCCATTACAAGCTCAACAGTGTCTAGAGAGTCAGCACCTAAATCATCAACGAAAGACGCTTCTGATTTAACTTCTTCTTCTTTAACACCTAGTTGTTCAACAATAATTTTCTTTACGCGTTCTTGGATGTCGCTCATTCTTCTTTCCTTTATTTAAACGCTACTGCGTTAATTTTCAGATTGCGGCGCAGTTTACGACGCATCATTCTGGGATTCAAGGATTGACCCGTACTTTTTTTTCTGGTCAAACCTGTTACAAAGCTTTGGATCTTTTTATCGCCTATTTTCGCGACGATTTCAAGTACGTTGTCGACAAGATCACAAAAATTTCAATTGATTTGTGATCTTAGCGGGTTAAACCATGTACATCGCACCATTTACGTGCAAAGTTTCACCAGAAACATACGCTGCCGCATCTGATGCTAAATAAACCACAGCCGCTGCGATTTCTTCTGGCTGACCTAAACGACCTGCTGGTACATTCGCCAAAGTCGCTGCTTTTTGCTCATCAGTTAGCTCATCCGTCATATCTGTCTGAATGAAGCCCGGTGCTACAGTATTTACCGTAATACCACGAGATGCAACCTCACGCGCCAATGATTTTGTAAAACCAATTACACCTGCTTTTGCAGCAGCATAGTTAGCTTGACCCGCATTACCCATAGTGCCCACTACTGAGCCAATGTTAATGATACGGCCATTTTTCTTCTTCATCATTGGGCGAAGTACCGCTTTTGATAAGCGGAAGATAGATGACAAGTTAGTATCGATGATATCATCCCACTCTTGATCTTTCATGCGCATCAGCAAGTTATCACGAGTGATACCAGCATTATTTACCAACACATCGATATCACCTAAGTCTGCTTTGATTGCATCCAAAGTTGCTGCGATTGAGTCGGCATTTGTCACGTTTAGCGCATAACCTTTACCATTTTCGCCTAGATACTCAGAGATACGTTCTGCACCAGACTCACTCGTTGCGGTACCCGCAACTTTTGCACCTTGCGCCACTAAGGCGTTAGCGATTGCTTTACCAATACCACGGCTAGCACCCGTTACTAGTACAACTTTACCTTCTAAAGAAAATAAATTACTCATAATGCTCTCGTTATTATTCTGCAGCTGCAATGGCAGCTAAATCATTTACCGACACACACGACACTGAGCGGTCGATGCGTTTGACAAGACCCGAAATCACTTTACCAGGGCCGAACTCAAAAGTTGTTGTAACACCTTCTTTCGCAACCGCTTGTACAGTTTCAGTCCATCTTACTGGACTATAGAGCTGACGAATAAGCGCATCTTTTATTGCTGCAGCATCTTTTGCAACAACAACGTCAACATTGTTGATCACATCAAACTTTGGCTCTGAAAAAGCGAGTGCTTCAAGATCTTTGGCTAATTTATCAGCCGCAGGTTTCATTAATGCGCAATGAGATGGAACGCTAACTGCAAGTGGTAATGCGCGTTTAGCTCCTGCTTCTTTACACGCTTCAGAAGCTCGATTTACGGCTTCAACGTGACCCGCAATCACCACTTGACCTGGTGAGTTGTAGTTTACCGGCGAAACAACGTCACCCTGTGCAGATTCGGCACACACCTTGGCAATCACGTCATCATCTAAACCAATAATTGCCGCCATTGACCCGGTGCCAGCAGGAACTGCTTCTTGCATGTATAAACCACGTTTTTCAACTAACTTAACGGCATCTGCAAGGGTTAATACTTCTGCACATACTAGTGCAGAGTATTCACCTAGACTATGGCCTGCTAGTGTCAGTTCAGCTTCAACACCTTTCTCTTGCCATGCTCTAAAGATAGCAACACTTGCGGTTAATAATGCCGGTTGAGTACGATGCGTTTGGTTTAATTCTTCTTCAGGACCGTTTAGCACAAGTTCGGCTAAATCGTAGCCTAGTGCTTCTGAGGCTTCAGCGAAAGTCGCTTTAACGATATCAGAAGATGCTAATAATTCAGATAACATGCCCACGCTTTGTGAGCCCTGTCCTGGGAAAAATAATGCGATTTTTTGTGACATATTGTGCTCTTATTTTCTCTGTTGTCGCCACGTCCTCATGTCACTTAGCAGTGTTAGGGATGCGGACCTGACGGTTGTTTTTCTGTGTCGACCTGAGCAAACACCGCTTGGATCTTTTCAGGGATCTTGCGTTGTACTTCTTGCGCAGCCTCTTCAATCGCGGCTAAAAATGCCTTCGTTGTGGCATTTCCGTGACTTTTCACAACAATACCGCGCAATCCTACCAGACTTGCGCCGTTATACTGGTCGGGGTTCACCCTTCTATACAATTTTTTTATAACGGGTCGAAGTAAAAAGGCCAACGCTTTATAAAAAAAGTGCTTTTTTAACGCTTTGCTAAACTTATGCATGATGAGTTTGGCAATCCCTTCACAGGTTTTCAAGGCGACGTTACCGACAAATCCCTCACACACAATTACATCGGCTTTGCCAGAGAACATATCGCTCCCCTCACAATAGCCTTGATAATTAATAACAGATGAGGATTTCATTAATTTTGCAGCTTGCTTGATACCATCATGGCCTTTGATTTCTTCAGAGCCAATGTTTAGCAAACACACTTTAGGTGAAGGAATATTTAATGCCTCTCCAGCCACGATTGAGCCCATAATACCAAACTGATAGAGGGTTTCAGGGTCGCAATGTACATTCGCACCAAGATCAAGCAAATAAACGGGCTGTTTTTTCTCTGTTGGAACGGCTGAAATTAACGCGGGACGCTTGATGCCAGGCAACATTTTTAACACATAGTGGGCCATAAAAAAGAGCGCACCTGTATTTCCTGAACTAACACAAGCCTGCGCTTCGCCAGATTTCACCAAATCAAGCGCAATACGCATTGAAGACTGCTTTTTATTTCTAAGTGCAGAGGCAGGTTCACAACCGTTAGTGACGACTTCTTTACAGTGTTTAATTTTGAGTCTTGGATGATCCAGCATATTAGCTTTAGTCAAAGCACTTTCAATAACTTGCTGATTACCACAGAGGATTAAATTTAGATTTGGGTGCTTAAGCACAGCAGCGATAGCTGCGGGGATAGATGAACGGGGGCCGTAATCGCCCCCCATCATATCTAACGCAATGGTTAGATCGGTCAGCATAAAGTAATCTCTTACTTAGAAATTACTTTAACGCCTTTGTAGTAACCGTCAGCAGTCACGTGATGACGACGATGAGTCTCGCCAGAAACCTGATCTACAGTTAGAGCTGGTCCACTGATCGCATCGTGTGAACGACGCATACCACGACGTGCGCGTGACTTCTTGCTTTTTTGTACCGCCATTAGCCTTCTCCTAAGAATCTTTCTTAAGTTGTTTCAAAATTTCAAATGGATTTGGTTTGCTATCTTCTGCTTCAATTTCACCAAAGCTCTTTGGCTTATCAGAATAAGAGCATAGTGCTTCATCATGCGTCGGGACTATCGGAATTGCGAGTAATAGTTCATCTTCGACGATCTGTCTTAGATTAACCTCACCCTCTTCATCCAGTTCCAACACATCATAACGCTCGGGAAGATCATCCGACTCTGCACCTAATCCGACTGGCGAATACGCAAAGTCTTGTTCCAAATCCAACCCTAATTCATCATTACAACGCTGACATACAACGGTTAGATGGGCTCGGACTTTGCCTTGCACAACAACCAAACCTTGTTCGTCGATGTTGAAATGAATGTCTACCGCTATTTCACTATTTTGATCACGCACAACTTGCTGCAATCGAGAAAGTTCTTCAAGCATTACAACACCGTCATAAGATGCTCGACGTTGCGCTGCTCTGCATGGATCAATAGTGATGGGAATTTTCACCTTTTGCATAGGGGCTGCATCATATAGATAGTTACTGTGTTAGTCAAAGTAAAAATACACTTTCCCTTTGTTTTTCGCGTTATTGCGCATTATCCTGTTGGCAATGTTGTCACAAAGATAAAAATCTCATGAAAACGCCCCTTATTCTAGCCTCAAGTTCGCCATTTAGGCAGTCAATTTTGAAAAAATTAATGCTTCCTTTTGCATCTTTTTCACCGGATGTAGACGAGCAAGCACTCGAAGGTGAATCAGCTCAGCAACTTGTTGCGCGATTGAGCGAATCAAAAGCCAAAGCAGCAATAGCAAAATATCAACAAGGTGTGGTGATTGGTTCAGACCAAGTTGCGCTATTCAACGGTGAGATCCTAGGAAAGCCACATAATAAAGAAAACGCGATTAAGCAACTAAGCCTATTTAGCAATAATCGCGTGACTTTTTTGACTGGTTTAACCGTTTTCGACATAGAAAGCGGCAAAACGGTCACTGAAGTGGTACCGTTTCACGTTTACTTTCGCCAACTCACCCAAGCACAGATCAGTAACTATTGTGATGCAGAAACACCTTACAACTGTGCTGGAAGTTTTAAAAGCGAAGGATTAGGGATCTGTCTGTTTGATAAACTTGAAGGAGAAGACCCCAATACCCTGATTGGCCTTCCCCTTATTCAACTCACTAAAACACTGCTCACGTTTGGTATTGATGTGCTCGCAGAGCAATCAAGCCAACAATAGGTTAGACAAGTCATGATAGTTATCGCAAATATGGGCAGCCGATGTTTGCGATAACTGCTCTCTTGTTGCAACACCCATAGTGACGCCGATCGCTTCAATGCCTGCATTCTTCGCTAAATTCATATCAATTATCGTATCGCCTACCATGACAGCCTCTGTAGCTTCCACGTTTAGTTCAGCCAAAATCTGAAGCAACATATCGGGATGCGGTTTAGACTCCGCCTCACATGCTGTCCGTGTCGTAACGAAAATATCACTCAACCCGCTTTCTGCTATCAGGCGGTCAAGTCCTATTCGGCTTTTTCCTGTTGCAACCGCAACTTTGACACCACTGCCATGTAATTGCTTTAAAAGCGCTTCAGCGCCTTCAAAAGAGGCGCTGGGGTTTTGTCTTGATGCTTATAGATATATTTATAAGCCGCAATTAAAGACGCTAATTTGTCTTCATGATTTGGAAAAAGTGTCAGTATCGCTTTATCGAGAGACAGGCCGATAATACTTTTCGCCGCTTCGTTACTGACGGGTGCAATTCCACAAGATTCAGCAGCCAAATGAATGGTATTTACGATTTTTGGCACAGAGTCCATGACGGTGCCATCCCAGTCGAAAATCACACACTTGTAGCGCATGTTACTTCCTTAATTTAACTAAGCATGCTTCCAAAGCCCCATCCAATGGCGCCTCTACATGGTGTGTCGTTTCTGTTTTTGGGTGCATAAATCTGAGTTCTTTGGCATGCAAAAACAGCCTATTTAATCCCACTTCACGCATTTTGGTATCAAACACCTGATCGCCATACTTATCATCACACGCAATTGGATGTCCTTTACATTGAGTATGCACTCGGATCTGGTGCGTTCTACCTGTTACTGGTGACGCCTGCACTAACGTTGCGGACTCAAAACGCTCAACGACTCTAAAACGAGTATGAGAAGGCTTGCCTTGCTCATGATCGACTCGCACCACTCGCTCACCTGACTTTAAGGTATTTTTACGTAGCGGTTCGGTGACATTTTTATGTTTGGCATCCCATTGCCCTGAAACCAGTGCAAGGTAATTTTTCTCCATGGTCTTTTCTCTTAGCTGCTCATGAAGTCCTTTAAGCACAGCGCGGCGCTTTGAAATCAACAAACAACCCGATGTGTCGCGATCCAAACGGTGCACCAACTCCAAGCTTTGCTCTTGTGGGCGTAATGCTCTTAATGCTTCAATTAAGCCATAGCTTAAGCCGCTGCCACCATGTACCGCCATACCAGCTGGCTTATTTATAACTATCAGATACTTATCTTCATAAAGAATGGCATCTTCTAAGTTTGCGACTTTATCTAGGTTTTTAGGCACAAACTCTGTTTTCTCGGCAACACGCACAGGCGGGATACGGATTTCATCATTGATTTGTAGTTTATATACAGGCTTCACCCGCTTTTTGTTTACGCGCACTTCCCCTTTACGAAGAATTTTATATACGGCGCTTTTTGGCACCCCTTTCAAATGCGTAACTAAAAAGTTATCGATCCTTTGACCTTCTTGGTCTTCAGTCACGGTAACGAAGCTAACTTGTAATGCGGGTTTCTCTGACATTGCCTAATCACTGATTTGAGTAATAATTTAGTTGCTATCTCGACATTATTAGTGGGATAATCAGGCCGCAAATTTTTGCGAGGTGCTTTTTATCGCAAAAACAATGTCGTGATGCACATCTTGGATGGCAGATCATACAGATTAGAGCTAATATTTCCAAAGCTTTTATCATGCATCTAAGATAAACACGTGCGAACAGTCAGTGCGAAGCGCGTAATATTTCGTTTAATGACTGGACACGATGAACAAACCAAAAAGCAAGAAATTAAAATTTGTCTGATACGTTTACCACAGTTGCAGTAATACCCGTGCATAGCAGGCCGCAACTCGTGAATAATCACAAAGCAATCAAGTCAAAAGATGGTGATAGCCAAGCTTGGCAAACCAAGCTCAACTTACCCCGTGCATGACTACTTTGTGAAACGAATAAACGTGCAAAAAGCGAACGATGGATCAGTGATTTTACCCTGATTTAAAGCGGAAACTGTGAATATGTTCCCTTTCCCCCAGTCGTGAGACTGCATCATTTAATAGGAACATCCAAGGCGTAGCACGCTGTCGCTGGCAAGACGTATCAGGCGCTGTAAATAATTAAGTAGAGAATTACAATATGAAACGTATGCTGATCAATGCAACGCAGCAAGAAGAAATGCGCGTGGCACTGGTTGACGGCCAGCGTCTATACGATCTAGATATAGAAAGCCCTGGTCACGAACAGAAAAAAGCCAATATCTATAAGGGTAAAATTACCCGTATCGAACCATCCCTAGAAGCCGCATTTGTTGATTATGGCGCTGAGCGTCACGGATTCCTTCCTTTAAAAGAAATCGCTAAAACGTATTTCCCAGATGGCTATACATTCAATGGTCGCCCTAACATCAAAGACGTGATCAAAGAAGGTCAAGAAGTCATCGTTCAGGTTGATAAAGAAGAACGTGGTCAAAAAGGCGCGGCACTCACAACGTTTATCAGCGTCGCTGGTAGTTACTTGGTATTAATGCCAAATAACCCAAGAGCTGGCGGTATTTCACGTCGTATCGAAGGTGATGAGCGTATTGAGCTAAAAGAAGCATTGAGTCGCTTAAACGTACCTAAAGGTATGGGTCTTATCGTTCGCACCGCGGGCGTAGGTAAATCTTTCGAAGAACTAGAGTACGACCTTAAGGCGCTACTCGTTCATTGGGACGCAATCCAAAATGCGGCAAATAGCGGTAAAGCACCTTTCCTAATTCACCAAGAAAGTAACGTGATCTTCCGTGCAATTCGCGATTATTTACGTCGTGATATCGGTGAGATACTAATTGATAAACCGCGTGTTTTTGAAGAAGCGAAGGCGCATATTGAGCGTTTCCGTCCAGACTTCATCAATCGTGTTAAGCTTTATCAAAACGATGTGCCGTTATTTACGCATTATCAAATTGAGAGTCAGATTGAGTCAGCTTTCCAGCGTGAAGTGCGTTTGCCTTCAGGTGGTTCTATCGTTATTGATCCAACAGAAGCACTCACTTCTATCGATATCAACTCGTCAAAAGCGACGAAAGGTGGCGATATCGAAGAGACTGCACTGAACACTAACCTAGAAGCCGCTGACGAGATTGCACGCCAATTACGTTTACGTGACTTAGGTGGCCTAATCGTTATCGACTTTATCGATATGACCCCGCCTCGCCATCAACGTGAAGTAGAAAACCGCTTGAAAGAAGCCGTTCGTACTGACCGTGCTCGCGTGCAAATCGGTAAGATTTCTCGTTTCGGCCTATTAGAAATGTCGCGTCAACGTTTACGTCCGTCTTTAGGTGAAGCAAGCCAGCATACGTGTCCACGCTGTGACGGCCAAGGCACCATTCGCTCAAACGAATCCATTGCTTTGTCTATCTTGCGTCTAATCGAAGAAGAAGCGATCAAAGATAATACCGCTCAGGTCAACGCCCAAGTGCCTGTCGCTGTTGGTGCTTATCTATTAAATGAAAAGCGTCGTTCTGTGCAACGCATCGAAAAGCGCCACGAGTGCCACGTTGTTATCATTCCTAACCAACACTTAGAAACACCGCACTATGAAGTGGTTAGATTGCGTAAAGATGAAACAACAGAAGCAGCTAGCTATGAGCAGATCACCGCGCCTGAGCCTGAAGTTGTTGAAATTGCTCGAGCTCAAGCAATTGTGAAAGAGGAGCCTGTGTTAAAAGGTGTCGTTATGCCTGATGCACCAGCGCCTGCGCCAGCCCCTACTCCAACTCAAGCTGCAAAACCACAAGCACGTAAGCCACAAGAAAAGCCAGCTCAAAACGGCACTAGCCTGTTTGCAAAGATTGGTCAATGGTTCAAGAGCCTATTTGCTAGTGACAGCGATAACCAAGAAGAAAACAAATCTTCTGAAGAAAAATCATCACGCGATAACAACCGTGATAATCGCCGTCGCAATAATAACAATCGTCGTCGTAACAATAACCGCCGTCGTAACGATCAACAAAAAGAAACAACGGTTGAATCGAAAGACGAAAATAACAGTAACGAGCAACGTGGTGATAACCGCAAACGCCGTCGTCCAAATAACAGAAAGCGCCAAGATCAGGACAAAGCAAACCGTCCAGCTAAGGAGTCTGTAAACGATAACGTTGAAACGGTTGAGGCTAAAGACGCACCAGTTAAAGAAGCGACAGTAAAACCACGCAGACAAAGACGTAATCTTCGTAAGAAGATACGTGTGGAAGAAAGCAATGCGCAGGATACTAACACGTCAGAGCAAGCTAGCACTGAAGAAGTGAAAGTAGAAGCAAAGCCGCTTGAACAACCAGCGAAAACGACAGCTGAGCCTAAAGCTGAACAAAAGCCAAGGCAAAGAAAAGCGAAACCTGTCGCGGATAAGTCAGAACAAGAGTCTGCAACTAACGAACAAGTAGCTGCACCTTCTGAACAAGCTGACGTACACGCTCAAGCAAAGCAGCAAGAAACAGCTAGCACTGAGCGCCACGAACAAAACGATGTTACCGAGGTGGTATCTGCTGAACTTTCAGAATCGCAAATTGATGACGAAAATAAAGAAGGCCGCACTCGCTCTAGACGTTCTCCGCGTCATCTGAGAGCTGCAGGTCAACGTCGCCGTCGTCAGGATACGCCTGAAAAAGGTCAAGCTGCTGCATTTGTACCCGTAGCAGATCAAGCCGCTGCAGAATACGAAGCTGAGCTAAAAGCGAAATCTTCTTCTGACAGTGAAACTCAAGCGGAAGTGCAGCAAGAAGCAAGTACAGTTGAGACTCAATTGTCACCTGAAACGGTAGCTGAAGATAATGCACCAGCGGCAGAAGCGACTGTTTCTGAGACGCACACTGATGCAGACCAAGATGTTGAAGCTAAGCCAGCCGAAGCACAGGTTGACGAAAAGGCAGCGCAAGAAGTGGAGCCTGAAAACGAAGTTGAGGCAACCACTGCTGAAGCACCAATGCAACAAGCTGCAAAGCCCGAAACGTCTGCAAGCGCTGACGAGGTAGTCGCAGAAGAGCTTGAAGCTATGCCGCCAGAAGAAGCCAAAGTGGTTAAAGCTGAGCCAATCGCTGACACAGTAGAGACTGAACAAGTTGAAACGACAAAGGCTGAAGATGAAGCTGAAACTGCAGTTGTAGAAGAAACTCAGGCTTCTGACACTGAGGCAACACCTGAAGTTCAGGAGCCAGCAGTCGAGGCACCGACAACAGAAGCGGTTGTGGAAACAGCAGCTGAAGCAGTTACTGAATCTTCAACTGAAGAGACACCAGCCGCTAACGCTATTGAAGCACCTACTCAACAAGTAGTAAACGGCAATTCAGTACAAAGCCGTGTACGCTTCAACCAAACGGCTGCCGCGCCAATGACAAAAGCACAAAGCGTGATTGAGGATGTCGTGGTAGAAACACCATCTGCGATGCCACATGAACTACGTCAGGCTGTGGCGAATAGCGGCTTGGGTGTTGGCTCTAAGTCACCAACAGGCAGAGCAAGCGCCGACATGGCCTCTCCTGCTCAGGTTGACTAAGCAGTAATTGAAAAGCCAGTCTTTTTAGACTGGCTTTTTTGTGTCCGAATTTTACTGAGTAGACAAATGGTAATACCAGTCCTTCGTAGCACTCCGTGTTATTTATCAGTAGAATGCCGTCAATTCTTTGATCGTTAAAGTCAAAAGTATGATCACACTTAAGAGATTTAAAAACGCCTCTTTAAAAGGTGACCTATTCGGTGGTGTAACCACTGCAATCATTTCTTTACCACTCGCACTCGCTTTTGGTGTTGCCTCTGGTGCTGGCGCAGAAGCTGGGATGTGGGGCGCAATTTTAGTTGGCTTATTTGCCGCGCTGTTCGGTGGTTCAACCTCCCTCATTTCTGAACCAACCGGCCCAATGACTGTTATCATGACAGCAGTACTCACCGCCATGATGAGCAAGTACCCCGAAAATGGTCTTGCGATGGGCTTTACTGTTGTCATGATGGCAGGTGCTTTTCAGGTTTTACTCGGTACACTCAAGTTAGGTAAATACGTTACCTTGATGCCTTACAGCGTCATCTCCGGGTTTATGTCTGGTATTGGTGTTATCCTCATTATTTTGCAGCTTGCTCCTTTACTTGGACACCAAGCGCCTGCAGGTGGTGTTGTTGGCACTTTGTCTAACTTGCCCAGCCTGCTGATGGACTTACACTTTTCTGAGTTGTTCCTCGGGGTGATCACACTTGCAATCTTATTCAAAATGCCAAGTAAGTGGCGCCAGTACGTCCCCGCTCAACTGGTCGCACTCGTCGCCGTTACACTGCTTTCAATTATTATTTTTGATACCGATAGTATTCGCCGCATCGGAGAAATTCCAAGTGGCCTGCCAAGTATTGTGTTGCCAGTATTATCACCAGAGCTATTCGTTGAAATGCTTATCGACGCATTAGTACTGGGCACTTTGGGTTGTATAGATACGTTGTTAACGGCAGTAATAGCCGACAGTTTAACGCGAACCGAGCATGATTCTGATAAGGAGCTCAGAGGCCAAGGTATTGCCAATATGATAGCTGGCCTTTTTGGTGCATTGCCAGGTGCTGGCGCAACGATGGGAACTGTGGTCAATATTCAAGTGGGCGCTCGCTCGCCAATCGCTGGGATATTCAGGGCACTAATTTTGATGGCTGTAGTCTTTATCGCGGGCAGCCTGACCGAGCCAATCCCAATGGCGGTGCTTGCTGGTATTGCAGTGTATGTTGGTTTTAATATTCTGGATTGGAGTTTTATCCAGCGTGCTCATAAGCTTAGTGTCAGTCAAATGGCGATTATGTATGGCGTAATGCTCCTTACCGTTTTTGTTGACCTGATTGTTGCCGTGGGCCTTGGCGTATTTATCTCTAATGTGATGATCATAGAGAGATTAAGCCGAGTGCAAGCTAATCACGTTAAAGCAATTAGCGACAGTGATAGCGATGAAGATGTGCCACTAACGAAAAAAGAAAGCGAGCTGTTAGATAAAGCCAACGGTAAACTATTATTCTTTTATCTTTCCGGGCCAATGATTTTTAGCGTCTCAAAAGCAATCGCAAGACAACACCGCAAGATTAGTGAATACAAAGCCATGGTATTAGATTTAAGCGACGTAGCTATGATTGATGTCACCGTGGGCTTAGCCATTGAAAATGCGATTACAGATGCGCTTGATGCTGACTGTAGTGTGTTTATCTATTCACCGAATTTGGAGACCACCGATAAACTCAAGCGCTTAAACATTCATGACCGTCTAGGCGACCGTGCATTTTGTGATAGTCGCGAGATAGCGCTCAGTCAAGCCATTGATACTATGGCTAAAACTTATTAAAGTGCGCACTTAAGTGATCCAGTAACAATCGTAAACTGGTCGCGACAAATTGTCTGGGTGGATACAGCGCCCAGACGCCCTCCTCCTCAGGTCTAAAGTTGGTGAGTACCTCTGTTAACTCTCCACTCTCTAGCGCCTCTTGCACGTAATAGTGCGGTAACTGTACCAAACCTAAGCCCTGCTTTGCTGCTTCCAAGAGCCCCCAACCACTGTTGCAACGCAGTGGCCCCGCCACTTTAATTTGTCGCGCTTTACCGTGCTCAACAAAGCGCCATTCGCTACTATTGCCAATTAAACATTTATGATTGCTAAGCTCAGCGAGCGTATGCGGTTGGCCAAATTGATTTAAATAGATATTTGCACCACACACCTTGGTTTTACGTGTGGTTAGCCGTTTGGCGCGCAGTGATGAATCCTGTAACTTACCGAGGCGAATTGCCAAGTCAAAGCCCTTATCGAGCAAGTCGACTTGGTTGTTCGTCAAATGCATTTCCACCTCAACTTTGGGATACAAACGCATAAAGTCAACCACGGCAGGCATGACATAAGATTCGCCGTACATTACCGGTGCGGTAAGCTTAAGTTTGCCTGTAGGCTGTCTATCACGTTGACGGATTGCGGCAGTGGCGTCATCTAATCCATGCTGCAAATGCTTTGCGTGAGATAAGAATATTTCACCTTCTTGAGTCAACGCTAATTTTCGGGTAGTGCGCGTCAAAAGTTGAATGTTAAGGCGCTCCTCTAACATTTTCACTCGGCGACTAATTTGCGCAACCGAAGTATTTAACTGAGTTGCAGCCCCACTAAATGAGCCATTACTTGCGACCGCAACAAACTCATCAATGCCAATCCACCTATCCATTATTACATATACGTAAAAGTCTTTATAATTTTTATAGATTATCAAAAATCATAATGTAGTTATACTGCTATCAACTTTTAAGAAAGGAACAAACCATGTCTGAATTTATTAAATCTAAAGCAGCGATCGCTTGGGGCCCAGGTCAACCGCTTAGTATTGAAGAAGTTGATGTTATGCCACCGAAAAAAGGCGAAGTCTTAGTTAAAATCACCGCTACAGGCGTATGTCATACCGATGCTTTCACTTTGTCTGGCGACGATCCTGAAGGCGTATTCCCAGCAATCTTAGGCCATGAAGGTGCAGGAATTGTTGAAGCGATTGGTGAAGGCGTTACCAGCGTTGCCGTTGGCGACCACGTGATCCCATTGTACACACCGGAGTGTGGCGAATGTAAGTTTTGTAAGTCTGGTAAAACGAACCTTTGTCAGCAGATCCGTGAAACCCAAGGTAAAGGCTTGATGCCTGATGGCACAACCCGCTTTTATAAAGACGGCCAACCAATTTATCACTACATGGGCACGTCAACGTTCTCTGAGTACACTGTACTGCCAGAAATCTCTTTGGCTAAAGTAAACAAAGAAGCGCCTCTTGAGGAGATCTGTTTGCTTGGCTGTGGTGTCACCACGGGAATGGGCGCAGTAATGAATACCGCTAAAGTGCAAAAAGGCGATACCGTCGCCATTTTCGGCCTAGGTGGGATCGGCTTGTCCGCTATTATCGGTGCGGCAATGGCTGGCGCGAGTCGGATCATTGGTATCGACATCAATGAAGATAAGTTTGAGCTGGCGACAAAGCTTGGCGCAACCGATCTTATCAACCCGAAAAACTTCGACAAACCTATCCAAGAAGTGATCGTTGAAATGACCGATGGCGGTGTGGATTTCTCGTTCGAATGTATCGGTAACGTAGATGTCATGAGAAGTGCCCTTGAGTGCTGTCACAAAGGTTGGGGTGAGTCAGTGATCATCGGTGTTGCAGGCGCTGGACAAGAGATTTCAACACGCCCATTCCAATTGGTTACCGGTCGCGTATGGCGCGGTAGTGCTTTTGGTGGCGTAAAAGGTCGCTCAGAGCTTCCTGAGATTGTTGAACGCTATATGGCTGGTGAATTCAAACTCAATGACTTTATCACTCATACCATGAAGCTCGAAAATATTAATGAAGCCTTTGATTTAATGCATGAAGGCAAGAGTATCCGCTCGGTGATCCATTACTAGTACCCGCTTAAGGACGCACAGGTTGCGTCCTATTTCACTTAATTAAGGAGCACTTGATGGAACTGATTTCCAGCAACAAAGTATCCGGCGGTTGGCATAAGCGCTACACACATACCAGCCAGTCGACGCAGTGTGAAATGACCTTCGCCATTTTCTTACCTGAAATCGTCAATGAGGGACAACAAGTCCCGGTTTTATATTGGCTCTCAGGGTTAACCTGCAGCGATGAAAACTTCATGCAAAAAGCAGGCGCGTTTAAAAAAGCCAACGAGCTTGGTATCGCTATTGTCGCACCAGATACAAGCCCGCGTGGAGAAGGCATTGCAGACGACGAAAATGGCGCTTATGACTTTGGTCTAGGTGCGGGGTTTTACGTCAATGCGACACAGGCGCCGTATAGTCAACATTATCAAATGTATGACTACGTGACAGAAGAGCTGCCTCAGTTAATCGAAGCGCACTTCCCGGTTAGCCCGCAAAAAGCCATTAGTGGTCATTCCATGGGTGGTCATGGTGCATTAATTATTGGGCTTAGAAACCCTGACGCCTATACGAGTATCTCAGCGTTTAGCCCAATCGTTAACCCAAGTAACTGCCCTTGGGGTCAAAAAGCGCTAACAGGATATTTAGGGGACGACAAACAGCGTTGGCAACAATATGACGCGACCGAACTATTGTCGCACTATGTTAGTCCAACAAAACGTCCGATACTCATTGAGCAAGGTTCAAGTGACCAGTTTTTAGACGAGCAGCTAAAGCCTTGGTTATTCGAACAAGCTGCAGAAAAAGTAGGCTACCCTATCACGCTAAACATGCATGAAGGTTACGATCATAGCTATTTCTTTATCTCAAGCTTTATTGAAAATCATCTTGAGTTTCATGCTAACTATATGAAGTGAGCCTGACTGCCGTTTGCGCATTTAAGCACAGCACTAAGCTAAAAATAAAAAAGGCGTACTCCCTGTACGCCTTGCTTGCTTAACATTATTTGGTATCAAATCATCAGATTAAATCGCCGTATGGATTCGTTGGACAAAGCTGTATGCTTTGCTCGAACCCAGGAATGGCTAACTCTTGCTGACTTAAATTCAATTCAGACTCATCAATCATGCCATTGCCAAAACGATAAATGAGCTCGTATTGACCATAATCGGCCGCTTGCTGATATGCAATTTGTCTTTGTGTTGTAATGGCAAGTTGTTGCTCATAATTTGCAAACTCAACTTGGCTATACCGCTTGCTTAGTAGCTGCTTCGTGAGTTTTGGAGAAAGCACCGTTGCCGTTGCATTGTTACCACCAAAGCCCTTTGAGTTAATAAAGGCGATATCCATTGGCTCGCACTCATAGTGCTCGGTACGAATATCTAAATGCTCGGCGTGAACATCCTCTGCTACTGCATTGATTGTAGTGATCCCAGGCATAATATTGTATTCAAACACCCCAAGAGCCATCGCTAACTGATCGCCAGACGCTGGCGCTATGGTATGACCAACATAGGCTTTTGGCGCCGCCACTTTCCAGCCATTAATCGCAAAAGTTTCTGCGATTTTGTGGTAGATAAGCGACTCAGTAACCCGGTTTTGTGGTGTGCTTGAGCCATGTGCCAAAATAAAGCTGCGTTTTACTAACGCCTCGGTGCCTGCGATTTGCTGAGCCAGCGCGACCGATTTTGCCATGGTAATATAGTTACCAGGGCCAGGTGCCGTAATCGACTTTTTCACGCCGTCTGCGTTGACATATACATCGGCCACAGAGCCCATGATCTGCGCGCCAAGCTCCAGTGCTAATGCGTCATCCATCAAAATCGTCACTTGTGCCCCTTCACCAATTGTAAAGCCACAGTTTTCACCAAAAGGACGACTTGTTTTGCGATAATCTACATGCTCAGTACCATCAAGTTTACGCAAGCCTTCTTCATTTGCGAGTGCACCCATATTACCGAAGCCTTCGATGATCTCTGGTGTAATGGCACACTCAACACTGGCTACAATCGCCACTCGAGTACGGCCAGCCTGAATATCATTCACTGCAGCACGGAGGTTATATAGAAACGTCGCACAGGCACCTGATGTCGTAAATGTTGTGCCAACGCTGCCAGTAACATAAGCATTGATAAAGTCAGTGGACATGGTGTTGAGTCCTAGCGCTAACTGCTTAGTGCTTACTCGGTCGCCACGTAAACGACTACGTACTAATCCACCTAAGCCCTCATCATTCATTTGCCCTGCCACAGAAGCGGAGTAAGTGCCGATTTGGTCCGGTCGTACGCTGTTCATTACCTTGTCCCACTCAAGACCCGTTGAGCGGATAGCGTCGGTTGCAGCGAAAATAGTTGCCTGAAGGCCGCGTGGTTGATAACGGCTGTTATACATGAGTGACGGCTCAAAGCCTGTTGGTAATTGACCTGCGGCTTTAATTGGATTGTCTCTATAGCTATCGTGCTTAACTTCAATCTGGTCCGCAATGGTTACTTCAACCATTTTTGGATCAAGCTCAATCACTTGCCAAGCTGCAGGAACTGGCTCTGGTAAATCACGTTTACGACAACTGAATACTATCTTGCTGTCATCATTTGCTTTCATTGTGAGCTTTTGCTGCCAAGGAGTCGCATCTACATCAAAATGGTTTTTTTCGATTTTACGGATCAACGTTCCCGCTAAGATCTGCTCACCAAAACGCGACTCAATCTCCACCTCTTGAACGACTTGGTCGTTTTGGTCAATTAGCTTGCCATCTTTATAACGCACTAAGTTCATTAAACTCGCAAGACCCAAATAGGTCTCTTGTCGGTCTTTAGCATTTAGCTTATCAAGTACAATACGTTTGTAGCCTTGATGGAAAGAGGTGCGCCCCGCGGCGTTAATACCCCCCATTCCTACAATAATTGGCAATGCTGTCATGTCGTTCCTACTTCTGAACTAAGATAATGACTTGATTTTAATTGCATTCGAATTTAAGTTTTTACAAAATACGCCACATATAAATCATTTTTCGCCAAACCAAAGAGGTCGGAGCAGATGAAATCCTGTACAAAGGTCGCCATTGTGCTTTACAAGCATATGCTCGTTACCAGTGTCACCTTACCGCTGGAAATGCTCAAAGCCGGACAAGCCTTTGCTAAAGTGCATCTAAAAGAGGCTTATGTTCCTTTAGAAGTTCTCCTTTGCAGCAGCCGAGGCGAGGCAGTCAACGCCGATAATTACATGGCACTTGAAGCACAAAGTGACTTTAGCTCATTGCCTTTATATGACTACATTATTGTGCCAAGCATATGGCGAAATCCAAGACCACTTGTAAGACAAAACCAAGCGCTGAGTGAGTCACTTGCGGATGCATGGGGAGCAGGAAGCACACTGATAGGTGTTGGTACAGGTGTTTGCTTTTTAGCAAGTTCAGGCCTGCTTGACGGGCATTCAGCAACGACCCACTGGCATTTTGCCAAACAATTTTCTCAGCTATACCCCAATGTTGAATTAAAACCGGATTACTTTATCACTCAATCAGAGCGGATCTACACTGTAGCCAGCTTAAATGCGCTGGCCGATGTGATTGTACACATTATTGAGTTACTGTACGGGATAGATGCCGCACACCATGTGCAGCAAAACTTTTCTCATGAAATTCGTAAGCCTTACGAAGAACAGCGCTACTTAGAGGGTGCTGTGGACCGTCATGCTGATGAGCAAATTGCCGCAATTCAATTTTGGCTGAAAAATAATGCCGCATCGGAAATCTCTTTACCCACTGTCGCAGCACAATTTGATTTGAGCTATCGCACCTTTAACCGCCGCTTTAAACAAGCAACAGGACAAACCGCCGTTGCCTACTTACAACAGGTGCGTATTGAGATGTGCAAAGAGCTGCTCGCGAGCAGTAATCTCTCCATTCAAGATATTGCCCTTGCTTCTGGATTTAATTCACAAGGGCAATTAAGCAGAGTATTTCGGCAATTAATGGGAAGATCACCAAGCACATATCGGGCAATAGTAAGAAAGAAATTGTTCTCGTAGCAAAACGAGAGTAAACCACTCTACAGTATTTGCATCACAGTTAACGTTTGCTGTTGGCCGTTGAAGAAAAATGAAATATCTTCGTCTACCGTTAACCCCTTTAACCGCTTGCCAAGGGGCGCATCAAACGTTAACACCAACACTGGTGTTTCTTTATATTGGATTTTTAGCCCGCCTTCGCAAGGCGCAAAATAGAACCAATGACAGTTGCCTTGCTCATCTTCAATTTCAACTAGTGCGTTATGTGTAATTGTATTGCTCACAGCTAGCGCCAATTGATTCAATATTGTTTGTTTTGCCAAATGCATGGCATCAACGCGCTCACTTTGCCCTTCTGCTAGGTAGCCATACTCGATACTCAACGAGTCGTATTGTGTTTCCGCAGCACTTTGTTCGTGAGTCGCGTCAGCACGAGCACTGTTTGCCGCTTCAGTGGCTTCAATCAGCTTTTGTTCAAGTGCAAACTTGAGATATTCGATAAAAACAGTTTTATTCATTGGTAGTTTACAGCTATTGGATGACTGGTAGTAACAGACTGGCCGTTAACGGTTAGCGCTAAACGTAAAATCCAACGCATAGATTTATCCGTGCATACACCGACCATGGTCTTTGCTATCAGTGTGTTTTTGTCAAAAAACACGGGGATTCTCCCCATGTTCATATTTTCTCCCTCAAGCCATGCCGAAACGACCTCTACTTTAGTCGCACTTTTTAGCCCAATGGTAAATTCTGTTTCCGGTTGAACCTGCTCTGAGCCCAGATAAATCTGCACTTGTGGAGTCAAATCACAGGGCGTTGAAAAATTACAGACATTTCTTGTTACTGAACTTTCACTTTTTTCTGAACTTTCATGTATAATAATAGTCGGGTCTGAACAGGCCACGAGGAAAACACCTAGCAACCCGATTGTTAATTGCTTTGCAATCATGAGGGATTTACCGTCACTTCTGAATCCTGCGCAGTGTACGCAAGTTTCAGGGCAAATGCTAGGTTGCTTAAGAAGCGAACAAAAAGCGCGTGAAAACTTGATTGATGTCATAATTTTAGGCGTTTTAGGTATCTTTTCATAAGCAAAAAAATTATCATTTCCTCGCAAAAATAAAGGTTTCTCGGGCTGGTTAGGTTTTCACTCATCTTTTGAGTTAAAACATGACGGGCTTGAAGAAATATAACTAGGGCCTGTAATTCAGGTAATTCATTTCTAATCGCAATAAATTGCAGCGGAATCCAGAAAATGAGCCAAACAGTAGCATCACAAACTGAGTACAATTATAAAGTTGTACGCCAATTCGCTATCATGACAGTGATTTGGGGCATTGTTGGCATGGGTGTAGGTGTATTTATCGCAGCGCAACTTGCGTGGCCTGCGTTAAACTTCGACATTCCATGGTTAACTTACTCTAGACTTCGTCCGTTACACACGAACGCAGTAATCTTTGCATTTGGTACAAGTGCACTATTTGCAACCTCTTACTATGTTGTTCAGCGCACGTGTCAAACGCGCCTGTTCTCTGACAAACTTGCCGCATTTACCTTCTGGGGTTGGCAAGCCATCATCGTATCTGCGGCTATCACGCTTCCTCTGGGTATTACTTCTTCAAAAGAATACGCTGAACTAGAATGGCCGATTGATATCGCGATCGCGGTAGTATGGGTTACTTATGCTGTAGTATTCTTTGGTACTCTTATCAAGCGTAAAGTGTCACACATCTATGTAGCAAACTGGTTCTACGCTGGTTTCATTATCACTGTTGCAGTGCTTCACATTGTAAACAGTATGGCTATTCCTGTATCACTTACTAAATCTTATTCAATCTACGCAGGTGCAGTAGATGCGATGGTTCAGTGGTGGTATGGTCACAACGCTGTAGGTTTCCTACTTACCGCTGGTTTCTTAGGTATGATGTACTACTTCGTGCCAAAACAAGCAGGTCGTCCAGTGTACTCTTACCGTCTATCGGTTGTTCACTTCTGGGCACTTGTTTCTCTATATATTTGGGCAGGTCCTCACCACCTTCACTACACAGCACTACCTGATTGGACACAGTCTCTAGGTATGGTGATGTCAGTTATCCTATTCGTTCCTTCTTGGGGCGGTATGATCAACGGTATCATGACGCTGTCTGGCGCTTGGCACAAACTACGTACTGACCCAGTACTGCGTTTCTTAGTTGTGTCTCTATCGTTCTACGGTATGTCTACGTTCGAAGGCCCAATGATGGCTATTAAGTCTGTAAATGCGCTTTCACACTACACAGACTGGACAGTAGGTCACGTACACTCTGGTGCACTAGGTTGGGTTGCGATGATTTCTATCGGTGCAATTTACCACCTAATCCCTGCCCTATTTGGTCACGGTAACATGTACAGCATCAAGCTAGTTAACACACATTTCTGGCTACACACAGTTGGTGTTGTGCTTTATATCGTTGCAATGTGGATCTCTGGTGTTATGCAAGGCCTAATGTGGCGCGCAGTAAATGCTGACGGTACATTAATGTACAGCTTTGTTCAGTCACTAGAAGCTTCTAAGCCTTTCTACATCATGCGATTCCTAGGCGGTGTATTCATCGTAGTTGGTATGCTGGTAATGGCTTACAACGTATTCCGTACGGTTACTGCAAAAAGTGGTCAACTTGCCACTGATGCAAACCCGCAAGTGGCTTAAGGGGTATTGAGTATGAGCAACAATAACTCAACAAACAAACACGAAATCGTTGAAAAGAACGTTGGCCTGATGGCTATCCTAACGGTATTCGCGATTAGCTTCGGTGCACTAGTTGAAATTACTCCACTAATGTTCCAAAAAGATACCACTCAGCCAGTAGAAGGCTTACGCCCGCTTACCGCGCTTGAAATGGAAGGTCGTGACATCTTCGTACGTGAAGGTTGTTACAACTGTCACTCACAGATGGTTCGTCCATTCCGTGATGAAGTTGAGCGCTACGGTCACTACTCTGTAGCCGGTGAGTCTGTATGGGATCACCCATTCCAGTGGGGTTCTAAGCGTACAGGTCCAGATTTGGCACGTGTTGGTCAGCGTTATTCTGACGACTGGCACTATGCGCACTTAATGGATCCTCGCTCGGTGGTACCTGAGTCAAACATGCCAGGCTATCCTTGGCTTGATAGCACTAAAGTAGATACCACTTATACTCTGAAAAAATTACAAGTGTTCCGTGATGCATTTGGTATTGATAAGTCGTCAGACCGCTACAATGGCAAAGGCTACGGTGATGATGCTGAACTACAAGCGCAAGTGGATGAAATTCACGCGATGAACGGTGGTGAAGGTGCAACAGAAATGCAAGCACTTATCGCTTACTTACAACAACTTGGCACACATTTGAAGTAATTGTTATGGATTACGGCACATACAGAGGCATTTTGACTCTGGTAATTTTGGTACTGTTTATAGTGATTGTTGTGTGGGCATATAGCAAGCGGTCTAAGCGCCGTTTCGACGACGCTGCTAATGCCATTTTTGAAGATGAGAAAAAACATAACAACACTATCTCTAACGAGGAAAAGGAGTCTGAAAAATGACTAGCTTTTGGAGTATTTGGGTTATCGTACTAACCCTAGCGTGTCTAGCTCTGATTTTCGGCCTGCTAATTTGGAACCTGAAAAACTACACAGGTGTCAAAGAAGGCGAAAGCTGTGGTCACGAGTTCGACGGAATTGAGGAATTAAATAATCCACTACCAAAGTGGTGGACTTACATGTTCTTCGCGACTTTTGTTTGGTCAGTATATTATCTTGCTGCTTACCCAGGTCTTGGTAACTTTAAAGGTTTCTTAAACTGGACGAGCTCTAACCAAGGCATTACTACCTTGGCAGAGTCTAAGAAAGCAGTCGCTGAAGCACATGAAAATGGCCAGTGGGTACAACTTGATAAAGAAGTTGAAGCAGCACAAGACCGTTTTGGTCCTATCTTCCAAGAATTTGCAAAGCAAGACGTACTTACGCTTGCAAAGAATGAAGAAGCACTTGAAATCGGTCAACGTTTATTCTCGCAAAACTGTGCTCAGTGTCATGGCTCTGATGCTCGTGGTGGCGCAGGCTTCCCTAACCTAACTGATAAAGACTGGTTATATGGTGGCACGCCTGACAAGATCAAAGAAACACTGCTTAACGGTCGTGTTGCAGCGATGCCAGCTTGGCAAGATGCACTTGGTGATCAAGGCGTAAAAGAAATGACTGCTTATGTACTAAGCCTTTCTGGACGTACTGTTAACCAAAAAGATGCTGATGCAGGTAAAGCTAAGTTTGCAATGTGTGCGGCTTGTCATGGTATGGATGGTAAAGGTTCTGTTGCACATAACCTGCCGTTCGGTGCACCAAACTTAACCGATAATATCTGGCTATACGGTGGTTCTCAACGCGCAGTTGAAGACACACTTCGCCACGGTCGTGCGGGTGTAATGCCAGCATGGAAAGATATCTTAGGTGAAGATAAAGTACACCTTCTAACAGCGTATGTTTATAGCTTGTCACAAGACCAATAAGCTTAGCTTTTAGAACATTATTTGAGATCAAAAAAGCCTCCATTTGGAGGCTTTTTTTTAGGTATTTACCGCAACTTACGGTAGAATACGGGCAAGTTTTATAGCCATGTGAGCAACTATGAACCCTACCCCTTGGTATAAGAATTTTTGGCCTTGGTTTTTAATTTTTTTCCCACTCGTTACTGTCGTTGCCTGTGTTTTTCTCATCACGTTTGCAGTCGGTAATGGTCCTGATATGGTCGTTGATGACTACTACAAAAAAGGTAAAGCAATCAACCTAGAGCTGAGTAAGTTTGATAAAGCAAAAGCGCTCTATTTACATGGTGACCTGCAAGTAGCAGAGCAAAAAGTCACCTTTAAATTTACCAAGGGCGACGCTTCTAAAGTTCATGCATTAAAGCTCTCGTTTTACCACCGCACTATTGAGAAATACGATTTTGCAGTCACGCTGACTAAAAACGCCAGCGGCGAGTTTACTGGCTTATTTGATGAACCACATAGCGGTGTGTTCACGGTATTTATAGAGCCTATGGACAACAGTTGGAAAATGAAAGAAAAAATCCAACTGCCACATGATGGTATTATCGCGGTCACTCCACAGTATAAGTAAGCTGCCATGGCAAATTCGTGTTTTCATTGTTTGGAGCCTATTCCTAAAGGGTTTGTAGGCTCGGTTACCTTTGAGGGTAGCGCACAACCGGTTTGCTGTATTGGCTGCCAGGCCGTTGCCGAAACCATTATTTCTCAAGGTATGAGTGACTACTATACTTACCGCACAGAAAGTGCAGGTAAAGTTGAAGAGCTTGTACCTGAACAACTCAAAATGCTACTCAGCTATGATAACGACGAGATCCAAGAGGACTTCGTCGAAATTAGCGGTGAGCACAAAGAGGTACTGCTCAGTGTTGAAGGAATAAGCTGCGCCGCCTGTGCTTGGCTTATCGAAAAACAACTGCTGGCGCTCGGCGGTATCGTTCGGGTTGATGTTAACACCTCCACCCATCGCGCCATGATTGTATGGCAAGATAAACACGTAAAGTTAAGCGATATCATTAAATCTTTGATGGAAATCGGCTATAAGGCCTACCCATTTCAAGCCGATGAAGAAGCTGCACAGAAACAAGCCGTAGCGAAAGCATACATCCGTCGTTTAGGCGTTGCTGGCCTCATGACTATGCAAGTGATGATGTTTGCATTTGCCATGTACTTTGGCATGTTTTCAGGTATGGAAGAGGACTTTGAACAGTACTTTCGGTGGATAAGTCTCGTGCTTGCCTCTCCTGTTATTCTATATTCGGCAATGCCATTTTTAACGAATGCGGTTAAAGGACTGAAAGCTAAACAACTGAATATGGATCTCCCTGTTTCACTTGCTATATTCGGTGCCTACGGCGCCAGCACTTACGCGACTTTTATGGAAGTCGGCGAAGTCTATTTTGAATCCATCTGTATGTTTACCTTCTTGCTGTTGTTAGGTAAATACCTTGAGTTCAGGGCCAGACTCAAAGCTAGTGAGTTTACTGCAAACCTGCAAAAGCTGCTGCCATTGACCGCCAGAAAGGTTGATGAGAATAACAATGAACAACATATTGCCGCCAAAAAGCTAAAACTGAACGATCTGATACTAGTTAAGGCTGGAGAAACTATCCCTGCGGATGGCTTAGTGATCAAAGGCCATACCACCGTTGATGAGTCGATGATGACAGGCGAACATTTGCCAGTTAAGAAATATCAAGGCCATCAAGTGTATGCTGGAACCGTGAATCATGACGGTGTAATTACGTTAGAGATCAATAAAATTGGGCAAAATACCCTGCTCAACCAAATTATTCGACTGCAGCATAACGCACTTACCAAACGCCCTAAGTTGGTGGAAATCACCGATAAAGTCGCGCAGTGGTTTGTTGCCTGTCTATTAATTTTTGCCTCAATTACCGCCATCGGCTGGTACCCAATTTCACCAGATAAGGCTTTTTGGGTCACGATTTCAGTGCTAGTAGCAACCTGCCCTTGCGCGTTAAGCCTTGCGATACCAACCGCGCTTACCTGCGCCGTTGCGTCACTTACGAAAAAAGGGATCTTGATTAAAGAAGCCCATGTACTAGAAACGGCAACCAAATTAACGCGTGTTGCCTTTGATAAAACAGGCACACTGACCGAAGGACGTTTCTCAATTAAACACATTGAGCTACTGCAAACGGAATACAACGAGCAACAAGTCTTGGATTTCGCAGCAGCGTTAGAGCGCTTTTCTGAGCACCCAATCGCTCGCGCATTTGCACATATCACCCCAACCGAAAACCTAGTCCAAGATGTTGAAGTTGTGGCTGGTTCAGGTATTCGTGGTCACTGGCAAGGAGTCACTATTGCCCTTGGGAAGAGCCATTGGTTTGATAACCACGCGTCATTTGCTCAAGCAACCTTATTCATTAACAACAACGCAGTTGCAGATTTTTACTTCAATGACAAAGTAAAAAGCAATGCTGAAACAGTTGTTGAACAGCTACAACAAGCTGGCCTTACATGCCACATGCTAACTGGGGATAGCTCCAATGCAGGCAAAGAGTTATCGCAGCAGTTAGCATTAGATAGCTACCAAAGCGCTTGCACACCAGAGATTAAGCAACAAGCCGTTGAAACTTGGTCCAAACAAGGCGAGATTGTCGCTATGGTTGGTGATGGCATCAACGATAGCCCAGTATTCAATAGCGCTCACTTGTCAGTTGCGATGGATACCGGCGCTGATATCTCAAAGAATACCGCTGATGTAGTGTTGTTAAATAGCGATTTGAATGCCATTCTAGCCCTTCAGCAAGTAGCGAAACAAACGCGCAGAATAGTAAAGCAAAACTTAACCATATCACTTTTGTATAACGGCTCCATTTTGCCACTCGCTGCACTTGGCCTCATTCCACCTTGGATAGCAGTTATTGGCATGTCAGCTAGCTCGATCATCGTGATCGGTAATTCATTAAGGTTATTAAAGCTATGAGTATCATCTACGTATTAATACCTATCGCCATTTTATTCGTCATTATTGCTATTGGTATTTTCTTTTGGGCAGTAAAAAGCGAACAATTTTCAGATTTGAATAAACAGGGCCACAGCATCTTATTCGATGATGATAAAGCGCAAACGGGTGATAAGTCCGTAAAACCATCAAATAATAAGAGCAATAACGACAACTAGCATGAATGAGATAAGCTTGCTAAGTGCATTTGTGATGGGGCTTGCAGGAAGTGGTCACTGCTTGGTGATGTGTGGCGGTATTGCCAGCTCGCTACAACTGGCGAGTAAGCAGCTTTCTGCAGTGGTTGTTACCCTGTTGTATAATATCGGACGTATCTCCAGCTATGCACTAGCTGGCAGCCTTGTTGCCCTACTCGGGGCAAGTCTCGCCAAGCAAAACACGTCACTCGCCATTATATTACAATTGATGAGTGGTATTTTTATGGTGCTTGTCGCTATCTACGTAATGCGCTTAGCCAGCACCTTAAAATGGCTAGAGTCGTTTGCTAAAAGCTTAATTTGGCAACATATTGTTAAGCTCAATCACTACTTAGTCCCGGTCAATACAAAAACCAAAGCGTTTTGTTACGGGGCCTTATGGGGATGGCTACCCTGTGGCCTAGTTTATTCGGCTTTAACATGGACATTACAAGCAAAATCAGCAACTGAAGGCGCACTCATTATGCTCGCCTTTGGTATCGGCACAATGCCTGCGCTGATTGTAATAGGACAATCGGCTCAGCTGCTACAAAAGTTTATAAATCATTTAGTTACACGTATTATTATGGGTAATTTATTGATTTGGTATGGTGTTTATTTAATTATTATTGCAACTGATAAGTTAGTACATTAACCTATCCTTATCTAAGCAAACTCATCATTTAAGATTATTGGTTAGCGCTTTGAGATTAGGAGCTCCAATTGATAACCAAATTTTCTTTTGCGTGTCATATGAGTTTGTGGCGATCTGTAGTACCAAAACCGTTATGCTTTGATACTAGGTTGCCTTCACGTGCGTCATAGACTTATGGAAATTTTATGGACTTAAGTAATCAAAACCGCTCAAAGAGCCAATGCACAATCAGCTGCAATAATTGCAGTATCAGTCAACTTTGCCTCCCATTTTCGCTCAATGGCAGCGAAATGGACAAGCTAGATGAGATCATTGAACGTAAAAAGCCGCTTCATAAAGGAGATTTTCTTTTCGAGTCAGGTGCGCCATTAAATGCTATCTTTGCCGTTCGTTCCGGCTCATTTAAAAGCTACACACTGTCTGAGCAAGGCGACGAGCAGATCACAGGATTTCACCTTGCGGGCGATCTTGTGGGTTTTGATGCCATCAATAAAATGCAGCACCAGAGCTTCGCACAAGCTTTAGAGACCTCTATGGTGTGCGAAATCCCATTTGATACCCTTGATGAGTTAGCCGGTAAGCTGCCAAAGCTACGCCAACAGATCATGCGACTAATGAGCAGTGAAATCAATTACGACCAAGAGATGTTGTTATTATTGAATAAAAAGACTGCTGAAGAACGCTTAGCAACTTTTATCTATAACCTTTCAAATCGCTTCGGCGAGCGTGGTTTTTCTCGTAAAGAATTCCGCTTTACGATGACGCGCGGTGAAATTGGTAACTACTTAGGTCTTACTGTAGAAACCATTAGTCGTTTACTCAGTCGTTTCCAAAAAGCGGGAACAATAAAGGTCGAAGGCAAGTTTATTACCATTATTGATGCTGCAGCCCTAGCTGAGACAGCCGCAATTGCATCTTGATTTAGAACAAACTATTTATCGTTAAGACTTTATCCTTAGATAGGATCGGTTACACTCAATAAGGTCAGAGGTGAAAAAGCTTCTGATCTTATTTGTATACCGTTTTAAGGAGATAGTCGTGGATAAAATCAAAAGTATACTCACCGTAATTGATCCAACCAAAGAGCGCCAAAATAGCTTAGAACGCTCTATCAATCTTGCCAAGCGTACCGGTGCTGCAATCACTGCATTTATGTCTATTTATGACTTCTCCTATGAAATGACCACGATGTTGTCTAAAGACGAACGTGAAGCAATGCGTGAGGCAGTAATTAAAGACAGAGAAGCATGGCTTGCCGATATGGTTAAGGACTTTTCTGATGTGAGTATCCAAACTAAAGTGTTGTGGCACAATCGCCCCTACGAAGCAATCATCAAAACCGTGCTTGCACATGACTATGATTTGGTCATTAAATCCACCCATCAGCACGATACCCTAAAGTCAGTTATCTTCACCCCAACCGACTGGCATTTAATTCGCAAATGCCCTGCGCCACTATTACTGGTTAAAGATCACGCTTGGCCAGATCAAGGCAACATTATTGCAGCGGTAAACTCTGTCAGCGATAACGAACAACATCAAGAACTCAATAAGCGTATCATTACAGATGCTCAGTTTTTATGTGAATTAGCCAATGCTAAATTGAGCTTGGTAAACACCTATCCAGCAACGCCTGTTAATATTGCGATAGAAATTCCCGAGTTTAACCCATCGCAATACAATGAAGCCGTGAAAAAACATCATGAAGACGAGACATTTGCACTCGCAGAAACTTATTCAATAGATAAAAGCGATTGCATCATCAAAGAAGGTCTACCAGAGGACGTTATCCCCTATGTTGCTAAAGAAAAAGACGCTGAGTTAGTGGTCATCGGCACTGTCGGTCGCACTGGACTGAGTGCAGCGCTTGTTGGCAATACTGCTGAGCATGTGATAGATAGCTTAGACTGTGATGTCTTAGCACTAAAGCCAGATGGCTATAAATCCCCATTAGAAGACTAACTCAGCGCTCAAGTTAATTAAATGTGCGGTAAATACACAGCCGCACATCCCTTTATGTGTACCTGGCGAGCCAGAAATAAAAGTAAAATGCTGATAAACAAAATATCGGCAACGTTGCCAACTGTGCACCCGTTATACTTTTAGACTTAGTGCGCTTGTATGTCATCATCACGCCGGTAAACGACAGTCCGGTTAACGCAAGGCCAAACACAAACCATATAAGCTTAGAGGTGATCCCTGCAAAATAACCAAAGTGTAATGGATCTGCATGTTCGTTAAGATAATTGCCCCACGCCATATTTTCAGGTTGCTGTACTGCTAAAACCTCTAGCGTTGTTGGATCCATATAAACCTTGTGCGCTCTATCCCGAAGTAAAGGGTTTGTGCTCATCCCTTGAAAACGCAGCAACGCAGTATCTGCTCTTGGTAGCTGTACGGTTGTTATCGTCCAATTAGGAATGGCAAGCTGCGCTTTTTTAAAAGCGCTTTCAAACCTCTTTACAGAGAGCATGTTGACGTCTTTTACCGCTGTAACATGCTCAACTTTTGGAGCTGGAGGCTCCAAACTAAAACCGGCTACCCGTGCAGAAAACTCAAACAGATACCAAATACCTGTGATAATAATAAGTGTACTAAACCACAGTCCCCATAAGCCAAAAACCTTATGCAGGTCACTCAAAAATACTCTTGTACCTTGCGCCAATCTCAAACGCCACAGCGCAACTTTCCAATTTCGTGTGGTTTTCAGTCCGGTATAGACAGAGATCAGTAAAATGAATGCAAAAGCAGTGACAATTGGCAGCCCGGGCATTGCAGGCATAAATAGGTAGCGATGCAAATCTCTAAAAAATCGTTGAATTGTGAGTAATGATATATCGCCCGTTACTTCATAAGTCCATTGATCGACGTGCACATACCTATCACTTTTAGCCTCGAAAGCCACCCGTGCTCGATAGGAAAAGTAGTCGCTCCCCATTGTACCTAAAGTAGTAATACGACCTTCTGGATAGCGTTCAGCTATCGACGCATACATGTTTCTCCAAGATGCCGCCGTTTGCTCTTTTACCTCTTTGGGCTTTTGGCTCGCACGCATTTGCTCAAAAACAAGCCAATCTAATTCATTTGAAACAGTCGCGATTGTGCCCGTTGCGAGGATCACAAACATAACGGCCGCTAATTGAAAGCCTACCCAGGCATGTAAATCATATAACTTGCGTAGCCGCTTTCTTTGTCTAGCTTTGTCAGCCATCTTGATCCTTATAAAGATAGACTTTCATTTCCACAAGCTCGGATAACTCACCGAGCCTCAGATTAACTTAAGCATTACCAGTTGTAGGTAAACTCAAGGAAAGCATTTCTTGGATCGCCCGGAAAGTGTCCCGTGCGGTCTAAAAAGCCCGACTCTGCATATTCTTTATCGAATACGTTTTCAACTCTGAATAGCACACTATAGTTATCTAATTCCCAAATAATTGAGGTGTCAGCGACGAAATAGGAATTTAGTGTTTGGCCAGATAAACTAAGCTGCTCATCCACATAGTTACCGCCAACTGCGAAAGCCAGATTCCACTCAGGGATCTGATATCGAGTCCACACCCCAAACTGATTTTCAGGGGCGTTGGCAAATTTATCGCCAACACTATTGCGGATCCCACCAGCGCCATTGTCAGCGGTGATAGTCGCATCATTATAGGCATAGGCTAAGCTTACTACCCAGTCAGGGGTCACGTCGGTGATTAACTCGATTTCTAGGCCTTTACTCGTGATTTCTCCGATTGGCGCTAAATTATCAACACCATCTTGCTCGGGATCTGTACCTGTATTTTGTAGCAAGTTTTGCCTTGTTATCTGATAACCAGCCACTTTTAGCAATGTACTTCCGTTAAATAACTCTGCGTTAAGCCCAACTTCAATGATATCACCCGTCGTTGGCTCAAATGGACCACCCGCTTTTTCGTCCTGACTGGATACGCCTTGGGGTTCGTAAGAGTCAGCCCACTGTGAATACAATGAGATATCATCAGATAGCTTGTAGATACCACCAATTCTGAAGCTAACATTGGTATCATTAAACTTACTGCCATTGGCATCGTCTTCAAACTGGTCATAACGTATGCCTGCTACAAACGTTACTTTCTCCCAAGCGAGTTCGTTGAGTACATAGGTGCCATTACGCTGTTGTTTCGTTGTACTTTCTGGCGCAAACTTCACATTGTATTGATTTGGCTGCGTTTCTCCATAATTAGGGTTGTGGAGAGACAAAGGCAAAATATCCGAGTCTAACGACGTACCATTTAGATAACGAGTGACAAAGTCATTAGATGCTGACGCTCGACCCAACAACGCATCTTCTTCACCAGAATATATATCTAGACCAAACGCGGTACGCTGCTCAGCACCAAGCATCTGTGTTTCATAAACAAAGTTAGCCGCAAAAGAGAGTTGAGACTGGGCTCTTAGTTGATCTCGGAACTCACGTGCGACCAAATCGATTTGACCATCTTTATTGCTGTCGATGAGTGCTCTTGGTTCATGATAGTTTTGTTCTTGCTCATTATCTATATAGCGAAGCGCAACGTTGTAACTTAGCGATGGGCTCAAATCCCCAGCAACACTCGCTTGCAATACATCTGAGGTTAGATTTAAAAAGTCTGTAGGCTCATTATGATTCCACGATGGGGTCGTTAGAAACTCACCGTCATCGCCAGCGGGGACCCCGCGTAAGCGATTCGCGTCCAAGTCCTGTTTGTAGTGCGTGTATTGCAAAATCAAACGAGCATCATCAAAATCATAAGCGTAACCTGCATCCATAATTGCCACTTCGCTTGCACTATTATCGCGGTAGGTATCTTGTTGTTCGTAAAACGCCCCCAAGCGAATGCTTTGCGCTTGTGCTACTTCACCAGTCACCTCACCAGAAGCACCATAGCGGCTATCTGTGCCCGCGATAATACGAGTATTGGCACTAAACTCAGATTGCGGCTTTTTAGTTATATAGTTGAATAATCCACCAGGTGCCCCGGGTCCATACAGCATACCGGCGGGACCTTTCAAAAAGTCGACACGCTCGACATTAAATAGCTGTGGGACATTAAACCCAACATATGGGTCGCCTCTTAGACCATCAAAATAGATTTCTTCTTGACGAAAGCCACGTGCAGTCACCCCCGCGTAGCTAAATTGGCTGACCCCCGCGATATTACGATAGAGATCTTTGGCATCTCTTGCGGCTAAATCACGGATCAGATTTGCATTGAGAGAAGTCACCATCTGGGTCGAGTTAAGTGGGTCAACCGCAAGCTTTCCCGTCGAAGACTCACCATTACGATATAAATTTAATGTACGGCTAACGACGGTTATTTTTTCTATGTCTTGGTCTTTAAGCTTATCTTCTGACACTTGCTGCTGAGCTGACGCATGCAAAGAGGGATACATAATCGCTAAAGCGATAAGGGATAGTTTTGATATTGTTTTCATTTGGAGCCACAACTTGGTTATTATTAAAGCGCAGGCAAATGATAACAATTATTAATTACATTTAAAATAACCAACTTATATTTAATTGCATTTTTTGCAAAACTAAGAACAAAAATATCTCATGCAGAGATCATTTTCCCGACAGCATGAATAAGTTAGGTGCGTAGAGTTACCAGGTAATTTAAAGTGAAAGATGTTGGGGAGCAAAAGTAGTTAACCTGAGCTGCGGATAATTAATGCCTTTCTAGCAGCCAGTTTTAGCGCTAACTGCGTTGAATTCACTTCCAATAGCCAGCTATTGGTGCGTAAATTCGCCTTGTTTTCCCTAAATCTTGCTGGCTAGACAAGGAAAAAACTAAGTTGTGCTTTAGCAACAATGAGTTGGAACATTCCTTATCCAAACCTCAGGTTAGTTAAGTTATAGAGTACCAATTATTGAGTTTTAGACTAGGCCTATCAGACCTAGCCTGGAAAAATCATCGTTGAGAATTAAATATTAGTTACATCAATAAACAATGATTCATCAATGTTTGTCGAGGAAACCACTGCTTCATTAAAGTCATAAGCTTCACGCTCACCGTCTCTATCTAGAGGTAGACTTTCGAAGTCAAAAAGTTCCGTGTCAGCCAGTTGGCTTGGACTAACATTTTGAATTGATTTAAAAATATTCTCTACTCGACCAGGTGTTTTCTTATCCCACTCTACCAACATAGATTTAATGTTTTGACGTTGCAGGTTTTCTTGCGAACCACATAGGTTGCACGGAATAATAGGAAAATCTTTATGCTCTGCGTATTGAATAAGATCTTTTTCACGTGCATAAGTGAGCGGGCGGATCACCACATTACGGCCATCATCAGAGCGTAGCTTTGGTGGCATCGCTTTCATTCTTGCACCGTAGAACATGTTTAAAAACAGCGTTTCAACAATATCATCTAAGTGGTGGCCCAGTGCGATTTTAGTCGCGCCAATCTTTTCCGCAAATGAGTACAAAGTGCCACGACGCAAGCGTGAACAAAGACCACAAGTCGTTTTGCCCTCTGGTACTTTCTCTTTTACGACTGAGTAAGTATCTTTATCAATGATGTAATAAGGAATGTCTAACGTTTCGAAGTACTCAGGCAAAATATGCTCTGGGAACCCAGGCTGCTTTTGATCTAGATTGACCGCCACCACATCAAAGTGAATTGGTGCTGCCTTTTTTAGGCTAAGTAAAATATCCAGCATGGCGAATGAATCCTTACCACCGCTGATACAAGCCATCACCACATCGCCTTCTTCGATCATATTGTAATCTTTGATGGCGTTGCCGACATTACGGCGCAGACGCTTTTGCAGCTTATTAAACTCTAAAACTTCTTTGCGATTATCTTGCTCTGTCATGGTGTTAGGTGCCGTATTCATACTTACTCAACTGTGTACTGTGGACGTTATCACGCTAGTACATTACTACATCAATTATGGGGCGCCGATTATACGTGAAATTGAGATGAGGTAAAATACAAAAATGGCGCCGCTTTGGGCGCCATTGTTGGGAATTAGTAAATTAAAGGCCGAACACTACCTTTTCACTTTTTAGCATACGACTGCTTAGGTAGGTGAAAATAGCAAACAACCCCAACGTTACCGCGCTCGATAATAATAGTTGTGGTACTGGTATCGCATTGCCTTTAATGATTTCAATCATTGCGTTTTGCTGCGCTGCGATCGGCATCCACTGCATAATGTCGGTAGCAATATCATAGGTCGTTGCCATACTCATCATTACCGGAATGAACAGCGCCATCGCTACATAAGATTGCGCTTCTTTAAATGATTTAGCCAAGAAAGAGATAAATATCAACAAGCTGGCAGACATTAGCGCAATAGGCAGGCCAATTATAATTGCCGAAATAATGAATTTAGGACCAATAATCACCGTAAAGCCCATCATTTCCCAAGGCACCATATTATACGCAAACTTTGATACTATGGTGGTTAACACTAAGGCAATGATAGAGAAACCTGCAATTGCCCCCACTTTAGCTAACACAATATGCATAGTACTGATCGGGTGACTAAGTAATAGCTGTAAAGAGTTGCGTTCACGCTCCCCAGCACTACTGTCAATTGCCATACCCATCGCCGCATAAAATAGTGAAATAATAATAGATAACGTTGCAATACCTAATACGAAGCCCCCTTTAGAGGTTGGTGTCGCTTGGTCATGAGTTTGAACATCTATCGCACGTGCAATTGTCGGATCGATACCACGCGCGACTAACCGCAATGAAGCAACTTCGCTGTTGTATAACATGAGGTTACGCTCTAGTCGGTTAATTGATGAACGTAACTTTTGCTCCGATTTATCAGCGATGATAAATACCGTCGCGCTCTTACCTTGCATCATATTTTCTTGATAATCTTCGCTTACCTCCAAGGTAATGGCTTTAACCTCTTCGCCTTCACCATGTTCAATTTCTTTACTCGCTAAAAATTGTACTAAGTTGGGCGCATTCTCCGCATTATTAATAGTGATTTTGAGTGCATCAGGCGAAGCCATTTGCTTAAACATGACGGTAAATAATACACACATTAGAATAGGTGCACCGATGCAATAGTAAAGGCCAGCCATCACTGAACGTTTGTCGCGGCTTGCGTCTAACACTTCTTTTTTAAATAAAACTGAGATTAATTTCATCATGCTGCAATTCCTTCATCCGTACCGATTAGGGTAATGAAAGCTTCCTCAAGCGATGCTTTACCTGTTTGTTCACATAGCGCTTGTGGAGAACCTTCCGCGACCACTTTGCCTTTCGCCATGACCACCACATGATCGCAAAGTGCTGCAACTTCTTGCATCACGTGGCTAGAAAACAAGACACAGTGACCTTGCGCCTTAAGCATCAACAACAAATCCCGTAATACTCTGGTACTCATTACATCTAAACCACGCGTTGGCTCATCAAGTACAATATTCGTTGGTTTATGCACGATTGCCTGCGCCAACGCTGTTTTCATTCTTTGACCTTGTGAAAAGCCTTTACAGCGTCTATCCGCGATATCCAACATTTGTAGCTTCTCTAACACTTCTTGCGTCGCGGCAGCGGCCGAATTTGCGTCCATGCCACTTAGTTCAGCGTAAAACTGGGTATATTCACGCGGTGTCATGCGCTCGTAGAGTCCACACGGGTCTGGGAACAATCCTAATTGTTGTTTTGCCCTGGTTGGCTCTTTGGCAACATCAATACTATCGATAGACGCCATACCTTGATCAGCTTGGAGCAGGCCAAATACGGTCCGTAAACAAGTCGTTTTACCTGCCCCATTTGGTCCCAATAGTCCCGTAATTTGACCATCTCGAGCGGTAAATGACAGCCCGTCTAGCGCGTTCACTTCACCAATCTTTTTATATAAGTTATCTACTTGGATCATGAGTTACTCCTTATTAGCGGTTGCTGGGCCATTGATGTTCATAAAGAATTGTTTGCGTGTGTCTTCTTCAAGACAGCTAATATCAAAGTCTCCCACTGTCTTTTCATCGTAAAACTTAGCAATAAGCTTATTAGCACAGCTTTGCCCTGCGACAATATGCGTGGCCGTTGGCGCAACTAAGTGCGTGGCATTGCTTAATTTTTCCATCGCAACTTCTGCCCACTTAGCAGGCGTTGCTGGATCTAATCCGCCAGAAAGCAGTAAGGTTGGAATATCGGACGCAACGGGTTCATAGTAACTACTTGGCACCGGACTCACATTCCAAATTGGGCACGTCGCATCTAGTCCTGTGATCATCATCTCACCCATATAGTTTTCACTATATTTGGCTTTGTCCGCAGCCGTTAATCGTGGCCAATCTTCCCCACATACAATCGCCTGATGCATCCCCATGGCCAATCCCAGACCGTCTTCACTTGGTGCCATCATGCCAACAAGTGGAGCAAGGTTACCGTTAGTCGCTTCACTAATCGCAAGCGGCACCAATGCACGGAAGGAATGAGAGTAAAGCGCCATCCTAATCGCGCTAAATAGCTTCATTTTGGTCATCGTCATCGCGAGCGGTTTGCTGGTCCTTGGGTGAAGTACAGACACTTCTAACGGCGTTTGCTCTACTTGATTAAGCAAGCTTTGCCATTGCTGCTTTAGATTCGGATAACTATTTGCACATTTTTTATCGGCCTCACATTGTGCAAAAAGGGCGTTCAATGAATCTTCTATCGCGCCACCAATCGCCATTAAACTTTGGTTATTGGGCGCAAGACCATCTAACACGGCCGATGCAACACTATCAGGGAACTGTCTCATATACTCAAGTGCGATGCGCGTTCCATATGAGCCACCATATAAGTGTAATTTGCTATAACCAAGCGCGACTCGTACCGCGTCAAAATCTTTTGCGGCCGCAACCGTTGTATAATCGGAAAGATCTGTGTTTAGATTTTCTTTACACTTAAGGGCATCTTCTTTGTAAAAATCGAGACCCAACAAGGTATCATTTAGCGCAAATTGTTGCTCAAGATCCCCCATATCACATTGCAATAGATTGGACTTTCCAGTTCCCCGCTGGTCAACAAGTATAATATCTCTATTTTCTCTCGCGTATTTAAGAATTCTTTCAAAGTTTGCTGCAATTTCGGTGGCCGATTGTCCAGGTCCCCCTGCAAACGCAATAATCGCTTCTTGTGGGTAAAGCGGCTTTATTGCTGGAATAACCATAAAATGAATATCAATTTTTTGTTCTGTTTTGGTTTCACTTAATGGTTGCGAAATTTTTCCGCATTGCGCTCTGTCACTGAGGCCTTTTGCATAACAAGCGGATAATTCTGCGGTTGATGTTGCCGCTTGTAATGGCAGCACAGTTCCTAAAACGAGAGGAAGCAGCGCTAGCTTTACTAAGCTTTTCTTAAACTTAAATGGCTTTTTCATAGTTATTTCCTTGTTGACTCACGGTCAGTATGCTAACTTTAAGTGAGTGTATCAGTGTATTATTGTATTAATACAGTAGAATTAGAGTAATGCTAGATCTTATTCATGTCAACCCCAACAGCGCAGAGCCGATTTATAAGCAGCTATTTGATCAAATAGTGCGTTTAATTGTGTCTGGTAAAGCACAAGCCGGAGAAGAGCTACCTTCTGTAAGAAAGCTAGCTGAGCACTTCTCGGTGAACCCGATGACCGTCTCTCGGGCTATCGGGCAACTTGTCGATCAAGGTTGGCTTGAACGAAGACGCGGCCAGCCGACACGCGTTGCACAGCAGCAAACGACACAACAGACCGATAATCTACTCCATAAAAACCTAGATATTTTAATTAGTGATGCGAAACAGCTTGGGATCAGTAAGACTGAATTGATATCATTGATTGATAAAAATTGGGGACAAGAATAATGACAAGCCCACTACTACAATTCACTAAAATCCATAAACAATATACCGACAAGCCGGTTCTTGAAGACATAAATCTTATTATTGAACCTGGCATGGTTATGGGTTTACTAGGACGAAACGGGGCCGGTAAAACGACACTTCTGCGGATTGCACTTGGGTTAATCGAACAAAATAGTGGTGAGGTTAGCTGCCTCAATAGTAGCAACCTCGAGCTGAGCCCTACGTGTAAAAGCCAAATTGGCTATGTGCCACAACAGCCCTGTGGCTATCAAGGCTTTAAAGTCAAAGACGCCCTCGCACTGCACCGCAGCTTTTATCCAAATTGGGATATTACACTTGAGCAAGAATGGCTTTCTCGCTTCGAGTTAGACGAAAACAAGCTAGTAAGTAACCTTTCAGTTGGTCAACAACAAAGCTTAGCGCTGATAATGGCGATGTCGTACCGCCCTAAGTTACTGATCCTTGACGAGCCAGTGTCAAGCCTCGACCCCATTGCACGCCGGGAGTTTATGTCGGACTTATTCGAGTTAGCACTTGAGTCCGGCTCTGGTGTACTTTTCTCCTCGCATATTACATCTGACGTTGAGCGCGTTGCGAGTCACATTGCCATTATTAAAGATGGTAAGGTTTTGGTTACTGGCGAATTAGATACGCTAAAAGAACAAATTAGGCTTGTACCACATCATCTTACAAGCAAACTGCCATCAGGAGACGTACTTCATCAATCTGAACGTTTTAGCATTTATCAAGCTCACGACAGTGCAAACTGGTCAGCAGACCTACAGCAAAGCCATAGCAACCTTGAGCAGCTCTTTGTGGAGCTACACGCATGAGTACATTAACTCAGCGCAATTGGTGGACCGGATTTTCCGGGTTTTGGCTGCGAGAGTGCGGCTCAGCAAATTTTTTCATTCCTGGGTTCTTAGCGTCTATCGCTTCACCTTTATTAACCTTAATAGAAGATCAAAATATACAAGCATTTAGTTTGGTCTTTTCAATCAGCGCTTTATGGATGGCTTTTTGTTGGCAGTTAGTGAAGTTGCAAGCACAGGAGAGCGCCTTACTGTTCCCTGCAATTAAACAGCACATATACTTGCAAGGTACGGTAATTCTGGTCATTGGCTACTTACTCAATGCCCTTGCTCTTTTCAACCGCCCCGCATCTGAAGTTGCCTATGCCATGTTATTTGCAACGAGCTTTGGCGGTAGCTTCTTTTTGCTATGTCTTCGAAATAGTGTGTATTTTAGACATAATAGTTACGTTTTTATGCTAGTACTCGTGCTCGCTATGTTTTTTGGCGATACCCCACAAATTTTAGCACTGCTTGCCGTTCCCCTTATGGTAATGGGAACATACCTGTTAGTGACACGGACTCATCACTGCCAATGGCATCATATGGCATATCAAACCTACATAAATAATATTCAAACAGGGTGGCTCCCAAGCAATACCTTCGCACCAGATTTCCTCACTCAGGGGTTTAGACAATTTTTTATGCCAATGAGCTATTTTGCGGGTAATCTGTTGATACAAACCTGTCAGATATTGCTTATCTCTGGACTATTAGCCATTGTGGCAAGTGGCTTTTTTGGTGTCACACTCCATTTTGTTATCGGCTTTACCGATATGCTTGTTCTGATGGTCGCTATTTTTGTCTGTTGGTCCAAACTACAAACAAAAATGACATGGGATCAACTATACCTACTCCCTATCTATTCAAGCCTTAAAGCGATAAAGCAGGCTTACCACGTCTCTGCAGTTAAACTTGGGTTTTGCCTAGCCTTGTTTCAACTTTTAGTATTGCTAGCTTGTAGCTTCTTTTCCACATTCGAGACTGTGGCTTTCTATTTAGTGATATTTACAGGCTCTGTAGCAGGGTTTGTTCTTTGTGTTGCGCTAGGAAGCATGATTAAAAGCGCCCTTACGTTGTCGCTTTGCTGCATGTTCGTAGTCATTTTGCATAGTGCATTTAAATCTTACCTGTTAAATCACGAACAATCAGCAACCACCGTATATCTATTATTAGGTTACGTTGCGATAGCCACCTCACTGCTTGTTTACAGTAATAAGAAGTTTGATTAATACCAGTTGTATTAAGTAAATGATCTATCTTGAAGCGGGGAAATAGCTTTAGTAGCAAGGCAAAAATTTTACTATTTAGTTGTTCTAAATGAGAAATTTTTAACGAAGCTAATATGCTATTTCACCCTTCAAATTGATTAGAGAATTAATTCAATTGGTATAAGAAAGGGGTCACTCGTAAAGGCGTGGCGCTAGCACTTGAACCACCGGAGACAGCGCTGGTTAGAATAAAGGAGTGATCGTGAGCATAAGTCGATTATCACTCCTTTATAGCCGCAATTTTTAATGGGAGTGGGTTCGACTATTAATAAAGTCGGTGACCGAAAACAACACCCCAGAGATCACGAAAGTAATGTGTATGCCTACTTTCCAAGCAAGCTGCTCACTGGTTAAATCTTGAGAATGAATAAAGACCTTGAGCAACTCTACGGCAGATATCGCTACGATGGCGCTGATCAGCTTGATTTTAAGCCCTGAGAAGCCAACTTTCCCCATCCAAGTCGGTTTGTCTTCTTGTGGTTCAACATTAAGCTTGGAAACAAAGTTCTCGTAGCCACTAAAAATAATGATGATCAACAACCCAGCCAGTAAAGCCGTATCAACCAATGTTAAGATACCAATGAGTAATTCTTGATTTGTCGCGGTAAGCGCACTGATGGTCATCACATAAAGCTGTTTAAAGAACTTAAGTAACAGCAACACAATCGCGAGTAGTAGGCCAACAAAGAACGGCGCTAACAGCCATCGTCCTTTAAATAAGGTTCTTTCTAAGAGATGTTCATAACGATTAAATTGCTCATTCTCGGACTTTGTTTCTTGCTCCATGTTTTTGATTTTCACCATCTTTAGTTAGTTTAACTGAACCTATAAATGTAGCATCAACGCTTATATTTCTCACTATTTATTGACGTAAATTTGAATCAATTTTCTGCTCTTTAAGAGAAAATAAATTCGTTTTCCTTATTTTAAATTTTGCTTTAAAACATGCTTGTTCTTTCAACTAACAGGTAACACGAATGAAAACCTTAGTTTCATCATTAATCGCTCTATCTCTTTTTGCTTGTGTACAAGTACAAGCCGATGAAGAGTTACCAGTCGCGCCTGCAGATTTGGTTCAAGAGTTAACTCAAATGTGCCTTGATTGGGCAAAAGATGATGATGTACAAGCATCTGAGATGAAAAAATATGTTTTGAATTGCGTTAACGACGAGCTAGAGGCAACTGGCTATCAAAAAGTCAAAGACGTAAACATTAAATAATACCAGTTCGCTTATTTAACCTGAGCTGCGGATAATTAATGCCTTTCTAGCAGCCAGTTTTAGCGCTAACTGCGTTGAATTCACTTCCAATAGCCAGCTATTGGTGCGTAAATTCGCCTTGTTTTCCCTAAAACTCTCTGGCTAGACAAGGAGAAAACTAAGTTGTGCTTTAGCAACAATGAGTTGGAACATTCCTTATCCAAACCTCAGGTTATTTAAGTGATGGCATTCATGATGAAAAAGGCCGCTCAATGTGTTGAGCGGCCTTTTGCTTTTAATAACATTTTAGACAAAATATCCATAGCATCTGAAGACACCTATCGATGTTTGGCTAATCGTTAAGCTTTCTTTTTCTTGGTAGTTTTCTCTTCTTCTACCCATTTACCATTGCTATATGTCGCTTTCCAACCCGTCGCTTTACCATCTACTTCTGTCATCACATATTGTGTCTTGGTTTTTCTAGAGTAGCGAACAATCGCAGGGTTACCATCTGAGTCTTGCTCAGGCGCATCAGCCAGATAATAGAATTTAGGTGAAATTCTATCTCTGAAGCGTTTTAGCTCTGATACTTTCGGGGCTCTTGTCTCACGTGATTTCGGGAATGTGTGCGCCGCTAAGAAAATACCTGAAGCGCCATCACGAAGCACAAAATGCGCATCTGACTTTTCGCATTCTAGTTCCGGAAGCGGAACTGGATCTTCTTTCGGTGGTGCAGCTTCACCGTTTTTCAATAGCTTACGTGTATTTTTACAGTCTTCATTTGTACAACCAAAATACTTACCAAAACGGCCAGATTTAAGCTGCATATCCGAACCACACTTGTCACACTCAATTAGTGGTCCATCGTAGCCTTTGATCTTAAATGCGCCTGTTTCAATGACATAGCCCTTACACGCGGGATTATTACCACATACATGGAGCTTTTTCGTTTCATCAATAAGGTATGAGTCCATTGCCGTTTCGCAAATTGGACAACGTTTCATATGACGCAGCGATTCAGCTTCCGCCTCTTCATCCGCATCAGCAGCAACCGCTTCATCACCAGACACTAGATTAATTGTGGTGGTACAACGCTCTTTTGGCGGCAAGTTATAGCCTGTACAGCCAAGGAATACCCCTGTAGAAGCTGTACGAATACCCATTTTGCGTGAACATGTGGGACAATCGATGTCTGTTTCAACCATCACATTTTGTCGCATGCCGCCTTCACTTTCATCGCCAGCGGCTATTTCTAGCTGGTTAGAAAAGTCGGCGTAAAACTTATCAAGTACCTGCGTCCATAAACGTTCGCCTTCTGCGATATCATCAAGGCGACCTTCCATTTTGGCGGTAAAGTCAAAGTCCATTAAATCGTTGAAATTCTCAACGAGTCTGTCAGTTACGATCTCGCCCATTTTTTCAGCGTAAAAACGGCGGTTTTCAACTCGAACATAACCACGGTCCTGAATCGTCGAAATGATAGCAGCATAGGTAGATGGACGACCAATACCACGCTTTTCTAATTCTTTAACTAAGCTTGCTTCGCTGAAACGTGCTGGTGGTTTAGTAAAGTGCTGCTTAGGATCAATCGCAATAAGATCAAGCTTGTCGCCAACTGAAACACTTGGAAGCGCCTGCTCTTCTTCATTCTTCTTACGCACAGCCGGTTGTACACGTGTCCAACCATCAAAACGTAGCACGCGACCTTTCGCTTTTAACGTGTAATCTTCCGCGGCGACGGTCAGCGTTGTTAGATCATACTCTGCAGGCATCATCTGACACGCCACAAACTGACGCCAAATAAGCTCATAGAGCTTCTTAGCATCTGCCTCTACGCCGTCTAAATGACCTGATAAGATCGTCACATCAGAAGGACGAATTGCCTCGTGCGCTTCTTGTGCGTTGCCTTTTGCGGAGTAACGCAGTGGTGCTTCTGGAAGATACTTACTACCAAATTCACTATCGATATAGCCACGACACATTTCTAACGCATCGTTTGATAGGTTCGTCGAGTCCGTACGCATATAGGTGATGTAACCCGCCTCGTATAGACGCTGCGCTAACATCATGGTTTTCTTTACGCCATAGCCTAAACGAGTACTTGCCGCTTGCTGCATTGTCGAGGTAATAAATGGCGCACTTGGCTTACTCTTACTTGGCTTTTCTTCAACCTTGACTACTTCGTAAGCACTGTTTTCAAGCACTTGTACGGCAGTATCAGCCTGCGCTTTATTTACAGGCTTAAATGCCTCACCTTTAAACTTAGTAACCGCTAGGCGAATATCATCTTTTGTTGCTTTAACATCGGCGTGAATATCCCAAAACTCTTCTGGAATAAACGCTTTAATCTCACGCTCTCGCTCAACAAGTAATCTCACAGCAACAGATTGTACGCGACCTGCCGATAACCCTCTTGCTACTTTTTGCCAAAGCAGCGGGGATACCATAAAGCCAACAACTCGGTCAAGGAATCGTCTTGCCTGCTGCGCATATACCATGTCGGTGTTAAGGTCGCCAGGCGCTTCAAACGCTTGGGTTATCGCGTTTTTGGTGATCTCGTTAAAGACCACACGCTTATATTTGCTCTCATCGCCACCGATGATCTGTTCAAGGTGCCAAGCAATAGCTTCCCCTTCTCTATCCAAATCGGTTGCGAGATAGATATGGTCAGCATCCTCAGCAAGTTTCTGTAGTTCTTGAACTACTTTTTCTTTACCCGGCAAAATTTCGTAATGCGGTTCCCAACCCTTCTCAGGATCAATCCCCATCCTCGCAACTAAATTTGCATAATCTTTTTGCTTTTTATATTGCGCTTTTTCTTCAGGTGACATTTTACGTACTTCAGCTGGCGACTTAGTTGCCAAGCCTTTCGTCTTACCTGCCCCTGAGGTAGGAAGATCTCGAACATGGCCTACACTGGATTTAACAATGTAATCCTTGCCGAGGTATTTATTGATTGTTTTTGCCTTCGCGGGAGACTCTACAATTACTAGCGATTTGCCCATAGCTGCCTATTTTTGACCGATTCTGTCTGATGTTTGCCCTTACTTGGGCGTTAAATTACTTATAGGTATATCTACAAACACCTATTGTTACAAGCTAAAAATACTAACTTTTCCCTGATCACCGAATTATTATCCAATTTATGTACAATATTCAGCCAATTTAGGGACGCATTCATATATATAAGGTTAAGGCACGGGAATATAAAGGAATAGAAACAAAAATGCCAACCCGAAAGTTGGCATTTGTCATTTTATCCAGCGTCCAGTACGGTAATTTTTGGCCCTAAGGTTATCACCTTTGAATCGCTATCCCCTAACGGCGGAAAGGTAAGCCGCACACTTACTTGTCCTGATCTTGATTCATTTGGACTAGTTTCCGGTTTTATTGTAAAGCTAAAAGCATACGGCTTATCACTATTAGAACTTAATACTGTAGCAGACACATTCCCGCCATCAATTTCTCCATTAGTAGTAGAAACCGCAACCTCTGTTCCTGCAGGAGGATGATTACCAAACTCATCCGAAAGATATACGTACACAGTTACAGGTGTTCTATTCTCAGCCAAATTAAAGTCTACAGTAGATACGTCGCAAAATCCTGAGTTGCCAGAAGTTTCTAGCACCAATGCTGACGTACTTGTACAATCATCTGAGGCGACCGCAAAACGAACAAATGTGTCATCACCAGACATCACTATCTCCATTTGCCTAAATACATTTACAAGTTCTCTAGAGCACTCACCTCCTACTAATGCCGCTTCAGAGCAAAGCAGCCCATTATATAAACCGTCACCTTCGTAGCTACCATCACCGTTGGTGTCAAAGTCGAATAGACCATTATTATTACTATCAATCCATACGTCATCATGTCCACCTGTTGCACTCCCCAACGGAGAGCATGGATCCAGTTCCGCGTTGCTATCGCAGTCTTTTTTATCAAAACGACCATTTTCGTTTGTATCAATGAAAGCTTCTGTTAAGTCAAATTCAGGACGGTATTCCCCAACATCAAATTGGCCATTTCTACGAGCAATAATGACGTTACCATCTCCATCTAAAACTGATTCTTCATCTCTAAAACTTTCCTGTCCTTTCACATAAGCTAATAGACTCACTCGTCCACCCATTACCACTCGCCTTAGCGCTTCTGCAGAGCTATCAGCAGCCGAGGCATTTTTTTGTCTAAACATACCACCAATACAAGGTGCTGGGTTGCCAAAATAAGGGTCACAGTTCCAATTAGTATTGGACTGTCTAGCGGCTTCAGTCGTCAAAGACTCTCTTAAACGCGGAGCGACTCCTTCATGTGTAGTGGGATTTCCATCTATATCACCAATCCGATTTCCCCATTCATAACCATAGAATGGCCTATCTCCTTGACTCCTCCATACAACTGTACAACTCGCATTATCTGTTCTGCATTCATATGTATCAGTTGAATCTATACTTCCAATTGTACCTGCTTCAGATAGAATCGTCGCGGCAACACCATCGGCACTGAATTGATTAAATTGATCGCCAAACCTTAATGTTAAATTAGTAGTTACACCATCGTAATTTAACGCATTGGGGTTTAGAACGTCTGCCGATAAACTAAAGCTGTCTTGATCAGTAACGCCTGAGCTCAAGATCAGTTGAGAAGAAACACTGTAAACCTGCTCACTAAGAGGAATCACAAAAAATTCTTCATTGCCTTTTGGACAACGCTCATCAGAATTCGGATTAGTTTGACATTGAGAAGCTATTTCAGGCCAACAAGTTACATATTCTCCATGTTCATCGATAGTTGCCTGAGGTATCAAGCAGGCAGTTACAACTAACGGCCCAGGCACAACACCTGACTTGACTGTCGTTCTCACTATACCATTTGAGTTTGTGTTACCTGAAACTTGTGTTAGTCCGGCAACTCCTTGGTCGTCTGAAAGCTTAAAATCGACCCTAGCGCCAGCAATAGAACGGTTATCTTCATCTAGAAGCTTGAAACTAAGTACTGACTGAGTAGCTATACCCCCCTCCCCCGGAGGAAGCGCGATAAACCTCTCAAATCCATTTTCTTCAGGTAAAAATTGGATAGCTTGAGCTTCTGCATTTTCGATTACAATATCTTTAGTCTCAGTAATAGTTTGACTACCATTAACAATCACGACAGATATGATATCTTTCCCCGCACAGCCTTTTGCGGTGTACGTAGACTTAGCAATACCATTTGAAGTAGAAACTAATTCATCCAGTTCTGCCAATGCAGGAGTTTGACTACTACAAGATGAGCTAAACTCAACATCAATAGAACTGGTAACAGGATTCCCTTCTTGATCCGTTAATGTAACGACAATAACGGTACTTCCTCCTGCTTTTAAAGGAAAATAACCAGTTTGAGGGTTACTTGGTTCTATCTCCAAGCCATTTTTAATATCTACAAATAACTCCGCTACACCAATCGCAAAATTAAAGGAGTCTTGAACATTATTATGATCCAGCGAAGTTACCGTCACTTTACCAGCTCCACCTTGGGTTCCTGGCTGAAGCTTCAATAAGGCAATACCAAAATTATCCGTGATTGCCGTACCAGTGGCTGGTAATACCTGTCCAAGAGTTGATTCAGCTCTAACCAAGGACGCCTTGATTCCATCAGTTGATTGGTCGGATGTTACTTTAACAAAAATGTCCGCACTTTCATTTGAGCTAACCTGATTAACAATACGACATCCACCTGCAACAGGATCTAACTGGGCTTGCTCTCGAGAAGATTCCCAGCCATCGTCGCAATCGACAATAAGGCTAGATTCAACTTTTATTTTATTATTTGCGTTATCACCTTCAGACGAAAAATTAAGCACTTGAGCAACACTCTCGTCACCTTCCGAAAAGCGCGCGATTAACTGGCCTGCACCTGCTGAAGAAGTGACTTGCATAGTTATTTCTGCTACCCCTTGGGTATCCGTAAGAACCCGACCAGATGAAGGAACAAGTGTCGCAAAACCATCCGATTCAAAAGTGATAATTTTATTTACTAACGCAGCATTATCTTTAGTCAGTCTGGCGCTTACAATTAATGGAGAACCAGCCGATAACTCTCGGCTTTCTTGCCCTTGTTCAGTCTTAGCACTCAATATAATAGCTAATTCAGAAGTTGCTCCTTCAGATATAAAGTTAAAGTACTGATTTGCTGCACCTTGACCCTCTTCATAAGTTACCATAATGCGGCCAGCACCAACTAACTCACTTGCTGTAAGTGTCACCTGAGCTTTGCCTTGTTGGTCAGTTAATAGAAAACCTGATTTTGGTTCAATAATACCAAAATCATCAACTTGAAATTGCAAACGTTCATTAACCAATGGTGCTCCCTCAAAGGTCAACTTGGCTATCACCACTAACGGAGAGTTTTTACCTAAGACATTACTCACATCACCATCTAAATTAACTGCCGATATGGTAACTTGATAAGGATTAGAAGAATCATCTCCCCCGTCACCGACAGAGGTAAAGTTGAACTCAACAGTTTTAACGATGCCGTCAGATTCATATGTTGCGCTAAGCTGACCCGCTCCAGCGATACTCGTTGCAATCAAGGTGACACTGGCAATGCCTTCGTCGTTAGTGAGTACAGCTCCCGACTCTGGCAACATAGTTGCAACCTGATCGACCTGAAAAACAACTCTTGCACCTTCTACGATATTACCGTTTTCTTTAACTATAATATCGACTTTTAACGGGACGGCTCGTGATAACCTATTGTTTTCAGACTGTGTCGAATCAATTTTCAGTTCAATCAATCCCTCAGAAACAAAAGTCAATTCTTTTGACAGGGTTGTATCTCCCTGATTATAACTTGCAGTTAAAACTCCCTGACCTTCGGCTGCAGTTGCTTGAAGCGTCACTTTAGCTTTCCCATCTACATCAGTTGTCACTGTTACCGACGAGGAAGAATCAATCAGTGAAAAAGCATCCGTTTCAAAAGTGACTATTGCACCTGAAATAGGCTCTCCATTATTGGTTAACGTTGCAATGGCTATTAGTTCATTTGAAGGTGATAAGCTGTTCGTCTCACCTATAAAGCCAAGGGTTAAAGAAAAGCCGCCTCCAGTATTGTCACCACCATTATCTGTATCTTTTTGGATACTGCCGCCGCCACCGCACGCGGTCAGTAAGAATGCTAGCATCAGTATGCTAAAATAGCGCATCAAGGGCATTCACCTATCTCCCTAGCTAAGTTAATTTTATTATTGTTCAATAGTAACTCAATTTTAGCGATAAAATCACAATTTTTTATTAGATTAGGTAGATTTTCTGTCGTGAAATGCTGTTCATCTGCGCTAAGCCTGTTAAGCTTTAGCAGTTTTAAGATACATAGTGTTAGGACAATGTCAGAAAATCAAAAAATGGGCCTAACGGCGCGCATTATGATAGGCATGGTGTTGGGTGTTGTATTAGGCCTCACTCTTCAAGCCATCCTAGGTAAGAATAAAGAAATACTCATTCCTTTAGGTCTCTTTGACCTTCCCATTAAAGGTTTTTTCGTTGACGGTTTATTCCACATAGGTGGGCAAATCTTCATTGCAAGCTTAAAAATGCTTGTTGTTCCTTTGGTGTTTATTTCCCTTGTATGTGGCACATGTAGCCTTAGTGACCCAAAGAAATTAGGCCGCTTGGGTGGTAAATCCATTGGTTTGTATCTCATTACAACAGCAATCGCAATCACGGTTGCAATCACGCTCGCACTACTCATTGCACCGGGCGGTGGCGTTGAAATTCCAAGCAGCGCGTCATTTGACGCAAAGCAAGCACCAACACTTGTGCAAGTCATAATCAACATGTTCCCAACCAACCCAATTGATGCGATGGCCAATGGTAACATGCTTCAAATCATCGTCTTTGCGCTGCTATTTGGTATTGCTATGGCATTAAGCGGAGACGCTGGTGCTCGCCTAGCAACCGTATTTGAAGATCTCAATACAGTGGTGCTTAAGCTAGTGACTTTATTAATGAATGTCGCTCCATATGGCGTATTTTGTTTGATGGCTAAGTTGTTTACAACCATCGACATGGGGTTAATCGCCGAGCTCGGCAAATACTTTATGGTGGTGCTGGCAGCGCTGCTAATTCATGCATTCATTAACTATTCAATCTTATTTAAGCTATTGACGGGCTTGAGTCCAATCATCTTCCTGAAGAAGATGAAAGACGCGTGTATGTTTGCCTTTAGTACTTCAAGTTCAAGTGCGACTATGCCTGTAACATTAGAGACTGCGACTAAGAAGCTAGGTGCACATAACTCAGTCGCTTCTTTCACAATCCCTCTGGGTGCAACCATTAATATGGATGGCACAGCTATTATGCAAGGTGTTGCAACAGTCTTCATCGCTCAGGTATTTGGTGTAGATCTCACCATCAATGACTATCTCATGGTTATCTTGACTGCTACTCTTGCCTCTGTTGGTACGGCAGGTGTGCCTGGTGTTGGCTTGATCATGCTTGCAATGGTGCTTAACCAAGTTGGATTGCCAGTTGAAGGTATCGCGCTTATCATTGGTGTAGACAGACTGTTAGATATGACAAGAACAGCCGTTAATATAACAGGTGACTGTATGGTTACTTGCGTTGTCGCTAAGTCTGAAAACGAATTTGATATTGATGTTTTCAACGACCCTGATGCTGCAAAAGAACTGGAAGAAACCACTTCTAAAGCAAAAGCGTAAATATCAATAACGCAGCTAATTATAATAGCTGCGTTATTCTCCTCAATAAGCTAACTCAATACTCTCCTAGCGACATATCTGCTATCCATACCCTTTTCTTCATTGCCATTTTTTCCTAGGTACAGAATAAGATTAAGCAGAAGATTCTCCGTGCCTATGCATATGAGTACTTTAGTTATTGCAGGATTTGGACATGGAGTTACCGGTAAGTCTCTCCATCTCAAAGCTAGGCCACTTAATTAAGCGAATTGGTACAAGAAAAAACCGCGCTATAAAGCGCGGCTTTCATCTTAATAAACGTTAATATATTAGAATTGGTATGCAAACTTCACGTATGCTTGACGACCAAGGATACTGTGCGTTTTATTGTCAATTCCCATAGACTCTGAAGGAGCAAGCGGCGCTTCCTCATTAAACAAGTTAGACGCACCAAGCGTTACTGTCAGCTTTTCTACGCCAATATAACTGACGCTTGTATCAACGGTAGTCCATGAATCAATCTCATATTTATTGCCATCACTATCGGCAAGGTCTTTATACGAATCGACATAGTTTACGCTGATATTTGCAAGCCAATCATTCTTGGCCCAGTCCATGCCTGCGGTCCAACGGAACTGTGGATGCTGGTATTCTCCATTGAGATCTTCTGCAACATTGAATGTGTTACCTTGATCGTCACTTTCAAATGATTGCTCTTCAAAGTTAAGTGCGTAAGTTAAGTTATAATTGAACTTAAATTCACCCATTTCACGAGTAGTTAACGCGTAGGCTAAGTTAACATCGAAACCGTCTGTTTCACGACCACCAATATTAACAAAGGTGTCGTTAATGGTGAGAATACGGCCAAGTGTGCTGCCCTGATTCGGTGCACGAACAACTAAATTAGGATCAGTGCCACAACAATCAACTAACTTCTGTGCACCTATCTTCTTGATAAGATCTTCTTGATCATAGTTCCAGTAATCCACACCGATACTAAAGTCATCGGTCGCTTGCCACACAACACCTAAGTTGTAGTTTTCTGACTCTTCTGGTTGTAGATTTTTGTTACCAGACACAATCGCAGTGTATTCATACGGGCTACAATCATCATCAGCGCCAGTTTGGCGACAACGCTCGCGGTCTATCACGCTTGGAGATTCGTCTGTTCTACCTAGATGTAGCTGAACAAGAGAAGGTGCTCTAAATGCGGTACCCCAAGAACCACGAACCACAAGGCTATCAAGTGGTGACCAGCGGAATGCTACTTTTGGATCGGTTGTTGTTCCAAAGTCACTATAATCTTCATAACGCAATGCTAATTGTAGCTCTAGCGTATCTAGCACTGGTACGCTAAATTCTGCGAATAGTGCAGTATTGTCGCGATCACCGTTCGCTTGCGTCGCTTCTGTACCAAAGATTTCGCCTCTGATGTATTGACTATCTGGGTTATCTTCGATTTTCTCGTAGCGATGTTCGAAACCAAACGCTGCAGCAACGTAGCCTGCACCCAATTCAAACAGTTCGCCTGAAATGGTACCGTCTAATGATTGCATGGTTGATGCACCATAACGCGTAGTCGTGGTCTCAAAAAACGCCAGACCTGCTTCTGTATTGGTGCTTGGTTCAAATGGGTTCCAAAGGCCTTCATCAATCGCTTGCTGCGCTCTTAACTTATTAGGGAAACCATCAAAACCCTTTTCAACTGCACTTGAACGAATTGCTGAGTAGGCAACTTCCCAAGACCACGCATTCCACTCACCACGAGCACCGAGGACGGCGCGGTAGTATTCAGAATCAACATCTTTTTTACGGTTACCGATATCAACCGTACGACGACGCATTGAAATATCTACACCATGTAAGAAATGGTCTGGATCGTTAAATAATGGATGGTTTGGGTTATCACCATCCATAAATAGTTCTGTAAAGCTTGGACTACCTGCACCTTGAATGAAAGTTGTAGAGTGCTGTGCCGAAATTTCTGCAAAACCTTCAATACCGTCGGTGATTTCTTGTACACCGTTATAGTTAAAGCTAATACGCTCTGTCGATGGAATTGCGGTCATGTGTGGCGCGTAGTCGTAGCGACAAATATCACCAATATCTAAAGCAGGATCGCATTTATCATTACCCCATACGTCCGTAAAGATAGTCTGTCTTACCTGAGTGCCATCGTCTTCAACACGAACTACAGGTAATCTCGCCCACTGCTCGTCTGTTAACATGCTTCTCATCACTTCAACACTACCAGGAACACCAGCAGAACTTAATGAGTTATTACCACCACGAAAACGCTGATCAGCAGATGCCGTATAGTCACGATCTGCATACGTTAAGTGACCACGTTTGAAATAATCGAGTGAGAAATTATGGTGGCCATTTTGTGTTGACGACCCCCAAAGAAGAGTAAAGTTTTGTTCTTCGGCACCACCATCTGCGGTGTCTGAGATTTTACCTGCAACTTCAAAACCGTCGATATCATCACGAAGAATGATGTTAATAACACCCGCTACCGCATCAGAACCATAAGTTGCAGAGGCACCATCTTTTAGAATATCTATACGTTTAACCGATGACACCGGAATGGTATTTAAGTCCACAAATGATGTTTCGATATCTTTTGCAAATGGGCTAACCGCAACGCGGCGGCCATTGATTAATACAAGCGTCGATGACGCCCCTAACCCTCTTAGAGCAACACTAGAGCCACCATTTGCTGTGTCATCGCTGGAGTTACCTTGCGTACTAAAAGTACCAGTACCCGATACCGGCAGCTTTTGCAACGCGCCAATAAGGTCCGTTGATCCCGTTGAAGCTAGATCAGCAGCTGATAAACTTTGGATTGGTGACGGGCCTTCTAAATCTGTTCTTTTAATGTGAGAACCGGTCACTTCAATACGTTCAACTTGCTTCGTTTCTTCAGCCTTAACTTGTTGATTCATGCCGATTAAAACGGCAATAGAGAGCGCACTGAGTGGTAATTTATAGGTCATCCTGTTTCCCCTTAAGTTGATAATTACACTGTAGTTTTTTTAATAATCCAGCCATTATTAGCATACCGAAGCAACTTTAACAATGCATTTATTTAACATTAAGTTTCCATTTTGGGGGTCTAATGGCAGAAATTCACGACGAATAGATATCGCTGTTTGCCGGTATGAATTATTGTCAAAAGAAGGATTAAAGGTGATGAGAGAGGGTTTTATCTGTAAGAAATGCAAGGGTGAAGTAACGTCTAACGAATTTCGTTAGTCTGAATAGCTCCGACTAAAGTCTATAGACGTTACTTTATATTATGATGGGCTAATTATAGTGCCAGCCAAGGTTGCACTGACTTCACATTAACAGAGTCTGCAAAATGTGTGTTGTCGTTTGACCACGTCTTCGGGACGCTGATTTGACAGACTTGCGACTCACACTTCATTGTAGCGTCGGTGACAGTTTGACTTTTACCAAAGGTCACAATAACCCCTTGTTGCTCAGGCAGCAAAAATGACAGTAAGTTTTTAATAAAAAAGCCAGAGAGATCAGCCAGTAGCTCTTCAAATTCCTGTTGCATTTTATAAAGGTCAGCTTTGCGCAAAGATGTCGTGTTAAATAACTCAGCTTCAATCTGCATTTTTAGCTGGCAGTCCGAGTTTGTGCCCTTTGTTTCAATCACTACTTTTGCTTTGTCTTTGTCCAACTCTTTATCAAATGGCAGCAATAGCTGCGCTTCATCAGTGTACGACAATGGAAAGCTCGCTTCCTCGGTCACAATATTACCCGTCGTGATTTTACAGGCTTGCATACTCACTGTATCAACAAGGTAAAAACCCACACGTGCAAACTCAAACTCGCCTTTACTTACCACTTTTAGCCTGTCGTAAAAGCTGTCATATGCAAAGGTGAATGTTTTAGCTGAGGCTATCGCACTCCAAAGTGCCATTATCAGGACAAGTACAATCTTACTCTTCATCAAAATACGCTCGGTTATGCCTTATCATATCGTTAAGTTCGTTCACGTAGTCCTCACCACGCTCTGAATAACTCAAAAGACCACTGGTTAATACTGTCGCGTCAATCGGCGCTTTTTGAGCTCGCAGCTCTGCTCGTACCGAACGCAACTCCCTGTATGCATCATTGGTGTTAATATTTCTAAAGTATGACTTGACCGCGGCTCTTACCGACTGAAATGCTCTAACTTCGTGATCGGCCGCATCTTCTCGCCGCTTCGGCACCATACCGCAGCCTTTGGTGTAACACCATTGACCAAAAAAGTTTAACCCAATTCGTGCAAACCGTGACGTACCCCAAGCAGATTCATTAGCAGCCTGCATCAGCGCCAGCTCTTTAGGAATAATATCCACTCGGCGCAATGCTCTTTTGAGCGAAGATTCATTAATGGCTTCACCTTTTAAATCATACTTTGTGAAAATCATCGCAATCTTTTCTATTTGTTTGCGTGTTAGGGTTTCATCAAATTGCACCATCATCAGAGCGATTTCAAGCGTTGCCCGTTGCTCTAAGATCTGTTTATTTTCGGCTTCTACGTGCGGTTTAATAAAGTCGAAAAACGCCGTTTTCTTTTCCTTAATGTCACGAATGTCTGAGAAATTGGGTAGCTTTACGCTATGGAGTGGCTTTTCCGGCACCTTAGGTACAACCTCTGCACCCGTACCCTCTTGATCTAAAGTAGAATCTTGAGAACTTTCATCTTGGATAAAAGGATAAATTAACGCCCAAATGGTCACCAGGGCAACAATGAGTTTAATCAGTTTAGCTTGCATACTTCTCCTCGCAGTGGCGTTGTTCTGGAAACGGAGTCTCTTTCCCTAAGTCTCTAAGAACTTTTCTCAAGCCCGCTCAATAACAGTTTTATTCTGTTACTATAGTTTGATAGAGCGTTGATAAATTGCGCCAAAATAACAGTATTCAAAAATAGCGGCTGATAATATCAAAAGCCGCAATTAAACGCGAATTTTCGTTCAGTTATCGTACATAGTTTAGACGAATTTAAGGTATAAAGAAAAAGGAACAGAAGTATGACGTCTAACGCTTGGCAGCAGCGTCTGCTATCGCAGCAAAAAAACCGCCCTAACGACAATCGCTCAGCATGGCAAATAGATCGTTCTAGGATCATACATGCCGCGGCTTTTAGGCGCTTGCAAGCCAAAACCCAAATTATGGCAATCGGCGTCAACGACTTTTATCGGACTCGCCTAACACACTCTTTGGAAGTATCGCAAATAGGCAGCGGTCTACTACGCCATTTAAGAAAACAACACCCTGAATTTGAACACTTTCCTTCGACAAGTCTTATTGAAACTTTGTGCCTAGCGCATGATATCGGTCACCCGCCTTTTGGCCATGGCGGAGAAATCGCGCTTAATTACCTTATGCGTGCTCACGGAGGGTTTGAAGGAAACGCCCAAACCTTGCGCATTGTCACCAAATTGGAACCATACACTAAAGGCTATGGCATGAATTTAACACGCCGTACCTTACTAGGTTTTATTAAATATCCTGCATTAATCGACACACTTTGGTATCACCAACCAACGCAAACACAAAGTCGAAAATACATATTGTCCAGTGATTGGCTGCCTGCAAAAGGCATTTATCAATGCGACCAATCGGTATTTGATTGGATCCTCTCGCCATTTTCTCAAAACGACCAAATAAAGCTGCAAGAAACCGAGGTGAAAGACACCTTCCGTCGCAAGACAAAGTTTAAATCGTTAGATTGCGCCATTATGGAATATGCCGATGATATCGCCTATGCAGTTCATGATTTAGAAGATGCGATAGCTACCGAGACCCTTAACGAGGCAGCATGGCATGATTTTGCTCTGCCTGAATTGCAAAAGTTAGACTCACCTTGGTTAAAGCACAACTTACAACGCGTAAGCGAGAGTTTATTTTCAGAAGATGAATCTAATCGAAAAGATACCATAGGTGAACTCGTCAACCTGTTTATTGTGCATTGTAAACTCACCGTTCAAGACTCAGATTTTGACTCCGCCCTACTTCATTTTACCGTTGAGATGGCACCCGAATTTCAGGAAATCCTGCAAGTATTAAAAGTGTTCGTATATCGAAGATTAATTCGTGAACCTAAAATGCAGCAAATTGAGTTTAGTGGTCAAAACCTGCTTATTGATTTATTTGAAGTTTTTGCCAGTGACCCCATGCGATTGTTGCCGTATACAACCCAAACATTGTACCAGCAAGCAACCGATGAAACGCAGCAAATGCGCGTGTTAGCGGACTATCTTGGTGGCATGTCTGATGAGTATGCACGAAAAACGCATCGACGCTTATTTACCGGGGAACTGTAAACTCTGTTCGTAGAGGCAAAACTCAATCATGAAAAATTCGCATACATTGGCGATTAATTCATTCTTTAATTTTTCTTAAGCCTTTCTTAAGTATCGGCATATATGTTTTCAACGTAGCTTGATATTTTTCAGTTGGAGCATATATGCCAGCCAAAACCGTTGCGGTATTCGTGTTAGTCACTTCAATCACTCCTGCGTTTGCTGGTGACCCATTTAGCATCGACGCCCTTTGCAATAATAAAGCTGAACATAGTAATAAAATGGCTCGACAGACAGATAAAGCAAGTCAAGAGAAAAACATCAAGATTGAGTCTATCGAAATAAACTCAAACCCTATTTTTAACCCAGACGACCCAGAAACGACCTCTTTCCATGACTTCGTAAACTGGCTGCATATAGAAACCCGAGATGCGACTATCGCTTCTCAACTCCCTTTTCAGGCTGGTGACCTAGTCAGCGAGGCCGATATTTTAGAGGCTGAGCGGATCTTGCGTGCTAAAAAATACATCAGAGAGGCGAAAATTAACTATGTCAAGCCATGCAGCAGTGCCGAGCCACAGAAAATATCAGTGCAAACGTGGGACACCTGGAGTTTGCTGCCCAGTGTAAACTTTGGCCGAAGTAGTGGAAACAATAAGTTAAGTTTGGGGTTTAAAGAAGAAAACTTGTTAGGGTATGGCGTTAGGGCATCCGTAAAATACAAATCTGACCATGAACGTTCCGGTTACCATACCGTATTGCAAATGCCTGCGCCATGGCAACCACATGCCATGATAACGGTGCAAGCAGATGATTATGATGACGGTCAAATATTTATGGCTGACATTTATCAACCTTTCTATCAGCGCTCCAGCTCTTTGTTATATAGAGCTTATATTAATGCACAAGACCAAACGACTTCTATCTATCATAACGGTCAAACAGAAAGTCAGTTTCGATCTAATGGTACATCTGCGCAATTTGCTTATGGCCGTTTATGGCAGCAAACCAACACCACCACACTTAGGTGGATAGCTGGTGTCGATTACCAAGATGTCAGCTATGACGAGCCAAACTTAGCCATAAGGGATAACCTTTATGACTTCAAATTGTTAGCGCCTTGGATTAGCCTTCAATATATCGAAGATAATTATATCGTGCTGCAGGACGTAGACTTAATCAATCACAGTGAAGATTTCAACCTCGGATGGTCACTTGCGGCCAAAGCAGGTATTGATACCGAAGCGGATGGAGTTGGCTCAATTTGGGAGTTTTCAGCCAATAAAGCATGGCTATTTAATGATGATGTCTTATACCGATTTAAAGCATCAACCAATGCCCAAATCGGCACGCAGCAAGGTGATAGAGTATGGTCTACTCTCGCTGCAAAGGTAAATTATCGCTGGAGCGATAGTTTTGCTTTTTATGCTGATGTCATTGCTGCGTGGCAAAACAAGGAATTTGCCGAGCGTCCTCTTGCTCTCGGTGGAGAAGAAGGGCTCCGAGGCTTCCCACAAAGCTATCAACAAGGTACACAAACTGTCAAATCTTCATTCGAACTCCGTATGTACCCTAACATTAATATTTATCAGCTTGTTGATTTAGGATTCGTTGGCTTTGTTGATATGGGAAAAGCATCCGGGAATATACAACATCCTAATATAAGCAATAAAATGCTAGGTAGTGTAGGGCTCGGAGTTCGTTTATATTCCGCCCGTTCAAGTAACGAAAACGTAGTGCATATAGACTTTACTAAACCATTAGGTAACTATCCTGAAGTTGACAGCTGGGAACTTGGTTTATCAGTGGAAACTCACTTTTAAATAGCGCTTCAAAGGGTCAATGTAAAGGTGATGGTGCTCGCTTCCAACGCAACAGTGAGTTCCGCGTCAATGGCTTCAGCAAAGGCCCTAGCAATAGGTAAGCCCAAGCCAAAGCAATCATTCGCGCTTCTCGATTGGTCGCTTTGCCATAGTGGTTCAAATAACTGTGCTAAATTCACGTTTTCGAGCTCGCCGGAAACCTGATTGCTCACTCGAACATTTATCCCATTTGTCGCCCCCTTTTCAACAACGATAAGTGCTTCGGAACCCAGTACACGGTGACGCTTGGCATTTTTTAGTAAGTTACCAATGATGCTCTCAACTGCCATTAAGTTGGTCTGAATTGGACATTCGGAGCAAGTTGTCTGAATCTCAACATTATCAAATGCTATCTCACCAATCGAACGGTTGACGACTTGCAATACATCAACAACATCTTCTTTAGGTAGCTTTATCTGCTCGTATTTATGTAACAACATTACGTTGGTGACGATGTTTTTCATCCGCTGACTTATTCTTAATACTTCTGGCACAAAGTCATCCGTCAATTCATTGTCTTCCGGGAAACGTGAAATGACTTCCGCCAAATTAATGAGTTCCGTAATGGGCGTTTTTAGTTCGTGCGAAATATCTGAGGTTAAGCGCTTTTCTCGCAAGTACAGTTGTCTGTTTTCAACGATAAAACGGTTTAAGCTTTGCTCGACGGGTAATAGCTCAGAGACTGGCTTTTCTAATATTATGGTGTCTGAATCTTTAGAGAAATTTAGTTTGGCTATCTGAGCGTTCATGCTATTCAACGGCGCGAGACCAACATCGACCGTTTTACGCACAAAGACACGAATAAACACCACAACACATACGATAGTCACGATAAAAACGATATCAATGAGCCAAAGAATAAAGTCCAGCCCCTCCGACGAGGCCGCATAGGCAATAACAAGTTCGTCGTCAAAAGATTTTTTTTCCCCTTTTAGGGTATGGATCTGCGGAATAAAACGGGTATATATGATCCGTCCCGCACGACCATCTGGCAGGGTTTCATTTACCACTTTGCTCTCGCCAAGTGATAACGACAAATAAGGTAACTCGTGTTGCGAAAAAAGATCTAAACTGTCAGAGCGTGCAAAAACTCGGTCGTTCAACCAGATTTGATAATATTCGGGCTCGATATTGCCAGTAAATTCAGGTAAAAACTCACCGGAAAAGTGCAGTTCAAGATGATCTTCATCTTCAGAGACTAACGTCATCAGCATGCCAACTTTTGTATGCATCGCTTTGTCGAATTGTGAGTCAATCCAAGAGTCAACAGCCAAATCTGTGGCGAGTAAAATGGCGACTACAACACCTGTGATGGTAATTGATAATGTGCTAACTAAGTTCCCTCGGATCGACTTCATGGTAGTTGCTCAACATAATATCCAAACCCGCGTTTAGTTTTAACTGGCAAGCATTGACCCAACGCTTTGACCTTTTTGCGTAGCGAAGAAAGGTGAGCTTCGATGGCATTTTTCGACACACTATCGAAATTGCCGGTAATATAAGTGCTCAATTTTTCTGGTGTTATAATCTTATTTTGATTAGTAAACAAACATTCCAAAATTTTATACTCATTGGGTGTTAAGTCTATTTGCTGCCCTGCAATTAACGCCGACTTTAGCTGCAAGTCAATGGTCAAAAAGCCATGCACGATTTCATCACCATCTTGTTTAAATGCCCCTCTTCTCATTAGCGTTAATAGCCGTGCATGCAGCTCATCAAACGAAAAGGGCTTGGCGAGATAGTCGTCTGCACCACTTAATAAACCCAGCACTCGGTCTTCAGGTTGTGACTTTGCTGACAACACCAACACTCGAGTGTCATTCTTCTGCTGTCTTAGCGCTTTAAGCACACTTATGCCATCCAAACTGGGCAACATAATATCTAAAATAATTACATCATAGTGATCCATCAGCGCCATACTCAAACCGCTAGAACCATCCGCCGTATCATCTACCGTAAAACCCAGTTTAGAGAGCCCTAAGGTTAAGCTGCGACGCAAGGACTCAGAATCTTCAATCAGTAACACATTCATAAATAAACCTTCGGCTAGTGCTTAATATCACATAGCTTAGTTGCTCAAACTTAAGATTCGCTAAAGAGAACTTCAACTTTCATCAATTCCGAAGGATTTCCTAAGCTTTTCTTAAGTTTCGTCGGATAGTCTTGTGATAAATGCAACTATTCTTAACACTCTATGAACAAAGTACACTTTTCAACTCCTTATGCACAACCTTTCATGGTATTTTTCTTGTCCTTGTTGGTGATTTTGACGCTTAGCCGTTTAGGACTATCAGCTTGGATGTTAGAGAGAATGGCAGGCTCTGATCCTTTGACCTTTGTGATATCAGGCCTGCGAGTTGATTTGAGTACTACCGCTTATCTCGCAATACCGCTCTTATTGTTAATGGTCACACACTATTTTATGCCTAAACCATTGAAGCCTTTACTTACGGCGCTAGTAACGGGGTATATTGCGTTGGGTATTGCATTTGTCCTACTACTTGAAGCTGCAACTCCTGCATTTATTTTGCAATACGACATCAGACCAAACCGTTTATTTATTGAGTATCTGATTTACCCCAAAGAAGTCATGTCAATGTTGTTGAGTGGTCACTTGGGCACAGTGATATTGACCCTACTTTTATGTACTTTAGCTTTAATAACCACCTTGAGATATTTTCCTCGCATTGGCAACGATGTGCCATTAAAACGGAATATGGCTATCTCTACTTTTTGTAGTCTAATCTGTTTAGCGCTATTAGCGAGAGGTACTCTGGGTCATAGACCACTAAACCCTGCTACCGTCTACTTCTCACAAGACGCATTGGTTAATTCGTTGACCATCAACTCTGCTTATAGTGTTGCGTTTGCAGCAAAAAATATGGGCAGCGAAAAAAGTGCCAGTGCGCTTTATGGTTCGCTATCCAAAAAAAAGGTTTTTGATACAGTAAGAAAAGCAAGTTACAAACAAGGTTTTATCTCAAATACACTTCCTACCCTAGCCACTAATCCGGCATACCATCAGGGTAAAAAGAAAAATTTAGTGATTATCTTGGAAGAAAGCTTAGGCGCGCGTTTTGTAAGCTCGCTAGGGGGAGCAAATCTAACCCCAGAGTTAGATAAACTGTATCGAGAAGGCTGGGGGCTGGAGAACCTCTACGCAACGGGCACCCGATCGGTTCGTGGAATTGAAGCCGTGATCACCGGCTTTGTACCTTCACCGTCACGCTCCGTCGTTAAGCTTTCAAAGTCTCAGCAACAGTTTTGTACGTTGGCGGATATTTTAGCCAAAGAAAACTATACCACACAGTTTATTTACGGTGGCGAAAGCCACTTCGATAACATGAAAAGCTTCTTCTTAGGAAATGGCTTTCAACGTATCGTTGACTTTGATGATATTGAAAACCCAGAATTTGTTGCGTCTTGGGGCGCCAGCGACGAAGATCTGTTTAATCAAGCGGATAAAGAACTAACTCAGCTGAGTGAAGAAGAAAAGCCATTTTTTAGTTTGATCTTTACATCTAGCAATCACGACCCGTTTGAAATTCCTGACGGAAAAGTAATGTTACCAACAAATCATAAAAGTGATAAACCTGCGCGAGATCTCGCTATCAAGTACGCCGACTATGCGCTCGGAAAGTTTATTGATAAGGCCAAGCAAAGCCGATATTGGCAAGATACTATCTTTTTAGTCGTTGCAGATCATGATGTCAGGGTGTATGGATCCGAGCCCGTCCCTATTAAGTCTTTTCATATTCCAGCCGTTATTTTGAATTCAGGCTTTAATCAGAAACAAGATAAAAGGTTGGTCAGTCAAATTGATTTACCTGTCACTTTGCTTTCTTTAGTAGGGGTTGAACGCCCAACGCCTATGCTTGGTTTTGACTTAACCAAACAATATCCCGTGCAAAGAGCGATGATGCAATATTACGATAATTTTGCCTACATTGAAGATGACAAAGCCGCCATTTTGATGCCAGGCAACAAAGTGAGTTATTGGCAATATGACACGGCGACTAAGATGCAAAAACCACTGGTGAATACAACGCACGCCATTGATTTGAAAGAAAAAGCACTATCTCATGTATTATTTAGTAATTTGGCCTATCAGGAGCAAATTTATCGATTAAAAGAGTAAAGCATAAGGTTGTCTTAAGTATTTCTATAGAAAATAAAGATAACTTAGTTTTTATTTTCTCATCAGGAGTTGGATATGTTTAAATTTTTAAAACATATCTCCCCATCAGGCTATACCAGCCTGATGGTTCTCGCCACCCTTTATTGTACCTTTGCTTTTAATAGCCTATTTTTTATCAAAGTATTTAATGTTGCTACAATACAGGACTGGTCCGATTGGCTATTTTTAGCGTCTGTCCCTATTCTTTTATTTTTCCTGACACTGTTACTATTTAGTTGGCTTTCTTTAATCACCTTCGTACGGCCTTTTCTATTCATTACCATTGTGTTATCTAGCGTGTTGCTATACGCATCAATAAACTACGGCGTCATATTTGATAAAAGCATGATGCAAAATATTATTGAAACAGACACAGGTGAAGCATTTTCATATTTAAATATAAATCTAGTTCTTTTCGTACTAACTTTGGGTTTAATTCCTGCTTATTTAATGACAAAAAACAAAATCAGGCAGCCACTAAAGCAAAGACTAAAATCCTTTATTCTCATTAATTTTGTTTCAATAACCTTCATCTCTTTGATAGCATTTAGCTTTTATCAAAACTATGCTTCCGTTGGTAGAAACAATAAAGAAGTCGCAAGCTATATCACGCCATTTTCATTTTATATTGCAGGATATAAATACCTGAGAGATAACTATTTTTATCCTCCATTACCATTTCGATTACTAGATAAAACACCTGCTTTAGCTTCCAAGTCAGGTGCTAATATTACCGTTGTCGTCGTTGGTGAAACTGCACGTGCAAGCAACTTTTCACACGGAGGCTATAAAATAGATACTAACGAATACACTAAACAGGACGGCATCAAATATTTCAGTAAAATGTCATCTTGTGGCACAGCGACAGCAATTTCAGTACCCTGTATGTTTTCACGGCTAGATAGAGCACATTACAATAGCCGTCTTGCTCAGAGCCAAGATAACGTGCTTGATGTGATCCACAGGGCTGGCGCCGAAGTGTTTTGGATAGACAATAATAGTAGTTGTAAAGGTGTATGTAATCGGGTTGAGAATTACCGGATTGATACTAACAAGGATAACCCGCTGTGCGACGGTAAGTATTGCTTTGATGAGGTACTAATCCCATCACTTATGACTACCATAAACAACGCGCAAACAAGCAATATTGTTGTTGTCTTACATATGATTGGCTCGCATGGCCCAACTTATTACCGCCGCTACCCTAAAACGCAGCAAAAATTCCTCCCAGATTGCCAACGTAGCGATATCCAAAATTGTACGCCTCAAGAATTAGTGAACACCTATGACAATACCATTGCTTACACAGATTTAGTGTTGCACAAAATCATTACACAACTGTCTTCGTTAGACGCAGAAACTGTCAACATGCTCTATGTTTCCGATCATGGCGAATCACTTGGTGAAACCGGATTATATTTACATGGCTTTCCATATCGTCTAGCACCTAAAGAGCAAACTCAGATCCCGATGATTTACTGGAGTAATCGCCTAACAAATAAAAGCTATAGTGGTTGCATTGACGCTGTAAAACAGCAACCCCTTTCTCATGACAATATCTACGATACGTTACTTGGCTTAACCCAAGTTAATTCGAAAACCTATCAGTCCAAAAATGACATATTCGCAACCTGTCGAACTCAATTACTCGCAACTAATGGAGAAACTAATGCATTTTGATAACACCAATAAGCCAACTGGAGCAAAACGACTATTGCTGGCGCTTGGACACTCATTTAGAGCGTTTAATTGGCTCACAAAAAATGAATCCGCCTTTCGGCAGGAGCTTATTCTACTGCTGGTTACTATCATTTTGCTGTTTACACTTGAACTTTCACTCTATGAGCGCGTTATGCTGTTTTGTGCAACGCTGTTTGTGATGTTTGCAGAGATAGTAAATACCGCTATTGAAGCAACAATTGATAGAGTCGGTTTAGAAATCCATCCACTGTCGGGGCTTGCCAAGGACTTGGGCTCTGCAGGCGTATTGATCGCACTTATCGTTTTTATCTGCATCTGGGGCAGCTGTTTATATCAAAACCTCTACTAGCAATTAATGGCCAATGATGCTTATGTTTGGATGAGAGAAGCCAAACATAAGCTTTAGCGCTAAGCCATTACTTCCTTTTACGCTTGGTTCTTGTTCCTAGAATACGCTTTTTGTCTCTTTGCTTCTTAGATTTACCAGAATTACGGCGAGTGTCTTTAGGCTCTTTGGTTAAATCAGGTTCATAGCCTGGCAGCCATTGCGGTGCAAATCGCTCATCTAAGAAAATTTCTATTTCTTCTAGTAGCCACTGTTCATCAATACTCACAAGCGAAATGGCTTGGCCGTTTTGTCCTGCACGACCACTACGGCCGATACGGTGCACATAGTCTTCAGCAACATAGGGTAACTCAGCATTGAAGACATAGTTTAGCGAGTCAATGTCAATGCCACGAGCTGCTACATCCGTTGCGACCAAGACGCGAATTTCACCTGATTTGAATTGAGATAGCGCTTTGTCACGCGCGCCTTGAGACTTATCACCGTGGATCGCTGCGGTTTTAAGGCCATCCTTATTCAATTCTTTTGCGTAGCTATCAGCACTATTTTTTGTGCGAGTAAACACCAGTACCTGATGCCAATTATTTTTGCCAATCAAGTGGGCGATCAATTCACGTTTGCGATCTTCGTCTACCGAATAGAAAGTTTGCGTAACTGTACTTGCGGTGCTGTTCTGGGATTCAACACCTACTCGCTTAGGGTCGTTCAACCAAGGTTTTACTTGGGATAACACAGCATCGTCAACCGTAGCTGAAAATAGCAACGTTTGACGCTTAAGCGGCATAGTGCGCATGATCCGCTTAATTTCCCCCATAAACCCCATATCTAACATGCGATCTGCTTCATCGAAGACCAAGTGTTGAATATTTTTGAGTGTTAATGTGCCTTTGATTAGGTGGTCAAGTAAACGCCCAGGTGTCGCAACCACTACGTCTACACCCGCTCTTAAGCGCTTTTCTTGCGGGCCAATATTTGCACCACCATATAAGCACACGACATTTAAGTTAGTGTTCACAACTAACTTTTCAGTATGTTCTGCAACCTGCTGTGCCAGCTCACGAGTCGGCGTTAATATCAATGCCCTAACCGATTTCTCACCTTGCTCACCGCCTATCAGCATGGAGTGCAAAATCGGTAGCATGAAGGCAGCAGTCTTACCGGTTCCAGTTTGGGCACTTGCAATTAAATCACAACCACTGAGCAGAAGTGGAATACTCTTTTCTTGAATTGGTGTGGGTGACTCAAACCCAAGCTCAGTAATTGCGCTTAGTAGTTCAGGGTGAAGTTGTAACTCGCTAAATGTCATTGGAGATCAGTGTCTATTACCAAAATTGAGCGGATTATAGCAAAGAATTATCTAAGCACTGTAATGTTCAATCTAGTTAACCTGAGGTTTGGATAAGGAATGTTCCAACTCATTGTTTCTAAAGGACAACTTAGTTTTTTCCTTGCCTAGCCAGAGAGTTTTAGGGAAAACACCGCTTCAGCGTCCTGCTCTTGCTAAGGTACCTACATCCTGTAGGCAAGGCGAATTTACGCACCAATAGCTGGCTATTGGAAGTGAATTCAACGCAGTTAGCGCTAAAACTGGCTGCTAGAAAGGCATTAATTATCCGCAGCTCAGGTTGGTTACTTTCCACTGATTTTTATTTAGCCAGAACAACTTCTCAGATAAGATTAAGCACGCTAACGCACAATGCTCAAAAGTGATAAATAAGGAGATGCACATGTCACAAAAGCAATTGAAAGTTTTAGCGGTGAGCCTAGGGTTTCTTGCCATTGCGCCTTTATTTGGTTTACTCATTGCTGAACTTAGTGTTGCAGTACTGAATTGTCGGGTTTCAGAAAGTGGTCATTCTGATTGTGTTATCGGCGGTATTGATATTGGAATGCTACTGGCCATTTTATACACAGGTGGTTGGGTAAGTATGATTTCTATCCCTGTGGCAGGCTTGGCGGCTTTGCTCTGTTACACTAAATACCGTGATGCAAACCTAAATAGAAACCAATAAAAAAGGGGCTAACTGCCCCTCTTCTCTTCACATCAATTTGATTAAATTGCTGCGTTTCTGAATTCTTTAACAAATTGCTTAACAGGCATATCGTTACAACGTAAGTTGCGAACCTGTTGGTTGTTCAAACGTAAGTGATTAACGCCGTGACGTACTGCATCTAAACATAGCTCAGTTGCGGTATCTGTTTTTTCAGCGATTAGCTCAACTTTCTTTTCTTGCTTTTGCGAGCGCTTTGCCGCTTTTGCAAACTCACGAATATCTTCACCATTACAGTGGATGCTTGGTGAGAAGCGAGAAATAAATAGGCCTAGTGATGCAGCTTCTTTACGTGCTGCACTGAAACCTTGCTCTGCTGCAACAGCACATACTTTCGTCGCTGGTGATGCGTCAGCTTGAGTGAACTCAACCTGTGAAGCGAAAGCCGTTGTAGAAACCAAAGAAACAAGACCAAAGAAAGAGAGAGATTTAAGCATAATATACCCCAATTGAACGATTCGGCGCGGATTATAATTACAACGACGAAGAAGTAAACAGCTAAATCATGCAATTTTGGTTATTTAATGATCTATTTACACTAAGCTAAAATCCTCGTTATCCTCTCGCTAAACTTGTGCAAAATTTAACAACTGCCAACATGCTTCTCAGCTGACTAAAGAAGTAATTTCACCCAAGCGCTGACCCTCTCGTTTTTAAGTGATAAACTTTGCCAAATAACAGCAAGAATCTAAAGAGAGCGCTATGAAAATTGTTTCGTTTAATATAAACGGCCTCAGAGCTAGACTGCATCAATTACAGGCATTGATTGAAAAACACCAACCTGATGTCATTGGACTACAAGAAATTAAAGTCCATGACGAAGCTTTTCCTATCGACGATGTAGAAGCGCTTGGCTACCATGTTTACTTCCATGGTCAAAAGGCGCATTACGGTGTGGCACTACTCTCCAAGAAACCTGCAAAAGCTATCCAAAAAGGCTTCGCTACGGATACTGAAGAATCACAACGTCGCATGATCAGCGGTACATTTGAAAGCGATTCAGGTAACGAAGTTACCGTTATGAATGGTTACTTCCCTCAAGGTGATAACATCAGCCATGAAACTAAATTTCCGTATAAAAGACAATTTTATGCAGATCTCATGACCCACTTAAATGATTTTGCCGATCCTCAATCTAATCTTGTTATCATGGGCGATATTAATATTTCTCCACTGGATGCGGATATTGGTATTGGTGAGCAAAACCGCAAGCGTTGGTTAAAGACGGGTAAGTGCTCGTTCCAACCAGAAGAGCGCGAATGGTTAAAAACACTGCTAGATTGGGGCTTTAAAGATACATTTAGAGTGCTGACACCTGATGCAACCGAAAAATATTCGTGGTTTGATTACCGCTCAAAAGGGTTTGATGATAACCGAGGTCTACGCATAGATGTGGTTTTAGCAACCGCTCCATTAACTGCGAAATGTATCGAAAGTGACATAGATTACGAATTGAGAGGAATTGATAAGCCCTCGGATCACGCACCAATTTGGGCAACTTTCGACATTTAATCATCTGCTTTTTCCGCCGAGACTGTAAATACAGTGCTCGGCATAGAGCAAAATCACCAAATTTAAAAACTGGATAGAAACGTGACGTTTATCGCTGCCCTTGGGTTATTTTTACTCAGTTTCCATCGCAAAGAATACCAGCAATTACTACAAGTACCAGCCAGACAAACCGGCGTATTAAGTTGTTCGGTTGTCCTCACGTTACTGTGGCAAATAAAAGCAGGCATTTTACCTGAGCTGAACATTCATATTCTTGGAATAACAGCAGTAACGTTAATTTTAGGCTGGCGACTGGGAGCGTTGAGTGCAACTTTGGCATGCCTCGTCCATAGTTACTTTAGTGCTTTTACCTTGGTGGAGTTTGGTAATTTTTGGCTGTTTACTGCACTGATACCTGTCTACTTAAGTTATGGACTCTTTGCCCTTTGCTATCATCATTTACCGCGGCACTTTTTCGTTTATATTTTTGTTTGTGCATTTATTTTCGCAGGTACGGTGGGCTGTTTAAAGATACTTCTAAGCGCATTCTATTATTATGCAATCGATGCCTATACTTGGTATCAGTTGGCAGACAATTATCTCCATTTTGCCGTAATAATGTGGTTCCCTGAAGCCATGTTAAATGGCATGGCCATCACCTTACTCATTACATATCGCCCACATTGGGTAAAAACTTTTTTTGATAGGGAATACTTAGACAAATGATCTCCCACTACCGCTGTCCACTGTGTAAACTGCCTTTATATCAAGGCGGTGCAAGCTACAGCTGCAATAATAATCATCAATTTGATATTGCCAAAGAAGGCTATGTCAACTTACTACCCGTGCAAAATAAAAAATCAAAACAGCCGGGCGACAACCAAGAAATGGTCGCAGCGCGTCGGGCATTCTTCGAAACCGATCATTATCACTTTCTACGTGATAGGCTTGCACAAATTGTCTCTGAAAAAGCACCGACTACCCTGCTGGACTTAGGATGTGGTGAAGGCTTTTACACCCATGAAATAGCAAATCGCTGCGAGAATGCCAAAGTCTACGGGGTCGATATCGCAAAGCCTGCTGTCCGCTATGCCGCTAAACGCTATCCTCAAGTAGAATTTAGCGTAGCCTCCATCAAAGAGGCTCCTTTTGAAAATGAATTTGCAGATGTGATTGTGAGTATTTTTGCGCCAGTGTTCGCCGAGGAGCTCGTCCGTCTATGCAAACCATCAGGCAGTTTGTATGTCGTCTCACCCGGCGAGCATCATCTATTCGAACTCAAGTCTCTGATTTATGACAATGTAAAGCTACACAAAGCACCAGAAACACCACAAGGGTTTGAATTGGTTGAACGGACTAAATTACAACAAACACACAGAATGGAATTTGAGTGTGTTGAACACTTAATCATGATGACGCCATTTGCTTGGAAATTTAAGCAACAACACATGGACAGATTACAGAAGATGGACCATATCGAAATCACGCTCTCGTTTTTGATAAACCAATATCAGCGCAAGTAACCCAACATCAGATCACCAATTATGAGCAAATCGCTGCCTACTTGCTTGGTAGGCAGGAAAACAGAAACTACAGATTTTCTTGCATAAACGCTTTGTCCATTTTATCGAACATATCTTTTAGCAATCGCGCTAAATCTCTATATCTAGGTTTTCTTGAGGACAGGGGGGCATCGTAGCCATTGGCAACCATCTTCTGGTGCAGTTCTGTATACCAAGAATACAAAGCCGGATTTAACGGCGTTTCAGCTCTTTTACCAAGCCATAATAACCCTTGGACAGGAAGCGATAAAAAGAACAAAGCAATCGCAATGGCTTGCGGCAGATATTGAAAACCCAATTGGCTGGTCTGCAAAAACAGGGTAAACACCGCCAGCATAGGCATTGTATTTAAAGCAAGTTCTGTCGCCTTGATCACCCTAAATTCGGGGAACAACGGTGCTAATTCCTTGCGCATAGGCCACTCTTTCGAGTATTGACGTCCAAGTTGCACTTGCGAAATAAGACTTTTTTGCATCATAACTCCTAGGTGCTAACTTTTATATAAAAAATGAGGTAAAATCGACGTCTTTACTGTCAACTATACCTTAGTCTAAATGCGTAGCTTATATGCGCTATAGCTTTAAGCTTAATACGCAATAACTGTTATTGTCAAAACGGAAAGTCATTATGTCATCTCAGCATGTTTTGGTTCTTAATTGTGGAAGCTCCAGTCTTAAGTTTGCAATCATCGATAACGCAACGGGAGAGGAGATATTATCAGGTCTGGCTGAACGCCTAGCTGAACAATCACCACAAATTAAATATAAGTTCCAAGGCAACAAGGAAATCGTGCCCCTAAATAGTGGTGATGCGCACCAAGTTGCGATCACGACACTTGTAAAACTCATCAAAGATCTCGCGTTAGACGCAAATCTTGTCGCTGTCGGCCACCGCGTTGTACACGGCGGTGAGCGCTTTACACAATCTGTCATTATCGATGACTCCGTTATAAATGCTATCCAAGAAACGGCTAGTCTGGCGCCTTTACATAATCCAGCTAACCTACTTGGGATCCGCGCAGCTCAAGCAGCATTTGCGCATCTACCGCAAATTGCTGTCTTTGATACGGCTTTCCATCAAAGTATGGATCAAACAGCGTACCTTTATGCCCTACCTTATTCACTATATCGTGAACATGGTGTTCGACGCTACGGTTTCCACGGCACCAGCCATGCTTATGTATCGGCGCAGGCCATCGAGATTTTAGGCTTAAAAGATAAGCCATCTCGTATTATTACCGCACACTTAGGCAATGGTTGTTCCGTTACCGCAATTAAAGACGGTAAATCGGTGGACACCAGCATGGGCTTAACACCATTAGAGGGTCTAGTGATGGGCACCCGAAGTGGTGATATTGATCCGGGCTTGTTCTCGTTTTTAGTTAACCACCTGAACTATTCAACACAGCAAATTGACACCTTGTTGAATAAACAAAGTGGCCTTTTGGGTATTAGTGAGCTTTCTAACGATTGCCGAACGATTGAAGAAGCTGCACAGGAAAACCACCCTCAAGCAACACTGGCGCTTGATATTTTCTGTTATCGTTTAGCCAAACAAATTGCTAGCTTCTTGGTACCACTAAACGGTTTAGATGCACTTGTATTTACCGGTGGAATTGGCGAAAACTCTGATGTTATCCGTGAAAAAGTAGTAAACCAGCTTAACTTCCTTGGCATGCATATCAATAAAGCGCGTAACCTCAACGCACGCTTTGGAAATCAAGGTGTGATCACTGATGAGTCTCACTCTCCTGTCGCTATGGTCATCCCAACCAATGAAGAATGGGTGATTGCCAACGACGCAGCTACGCTTGCTAAAGGAGTGTAATGATGGGTCGTCGTATTATGCTTATTCCTATTTCAACGGGCGTTGGTTTGACGTCGGTGTCTGTAGGAATAGTCCGAGCACTGGAACAAAAAGCGGTAAAAGTAAACTTCTTCAAGCCAATCGCACAACCTCGTAAAGATGAAGTCGGCCCTGAGAAGTCAACACTCATCGTTCAGCAAGGTTCAACCATTGCCCCACCCACGCCCTTTGAGCTGAGCTACGCTGAGCAAATGATAGGTGATGGTAAAGGCGATGATTTGTTAGAAGAAATTGTGGAGCGCTTTGAAGGCACAGTACAAGACGATGAAGTTGCCATCATTGAAGGAATGGTTCCCACCCGTCGTCAACCTTACGCTGGCCGTGTAAACCGCGAGATTGCGCAAACATTAGGTGCAGATATTGTGTTTGTCTTAACGCCGGGTAATGACTCTATCGACGAGCTTGAAGACCGCTTAGAGATTGCCGCTGGTAATTATGGCGGTGTAAACCACCCTCGCGTATTGGGTTGTATTTTCAATAAAGTGAATGCACCGCTGGATGAAGATGGCAGAGCACGCGCCGATCTGGTTGATCAATACAAACCAGAAGAGCTTGAAAACGAAATGAATCGTTTGGCATCGCTGCCTATTTTCAGAAAACACCCATTTCAACTTTTAGGTGCCATACCATGGGACTTTGACTTAGTAGCGCCACGAGTTATCGACTTAAGCAATTATTTAAAAGCCGAAATCATCAATGCGGGTGATATGGAGCACCGTCGTCTGCGCCGTGTTACCTTCTGTGCAAGAACAGTATCGAACATTCTTAACCACTTTACACCAGGTGCTCTGTTGGTTACTCCTGGCGATCGGTCGGATATCCTAGTCGCAGCGTGTTTATCGGCCATGAATGGCACCAAGATTGGCGCTATCTTGTTAACTGGTGGATTCAAACCAGAAGAGAAGATCATGACCTTATGTGAGCAAGCGATGGATACCGGTCTGCCTATCCTTGCTACTGAGGCTGATACTTGGCGCACTTCTTTGCTATTACACAATTTCAATATGGAAGTGCCCAGCGATGACGAGCAGCGCATTGAGCGCGTAAAGCAGCACAACGCCCGTCACATCGATAGCGAATGGCTGGAAAGTTTGGCCAAAGGGGTCGCAAAAACTCGCAAACTCTCCCCTCCTGCGTTTCGTTATCTGCTAACTGATTTAGCTAGACGTGCAAGCAAAACCATTGTGCTGCCTGAAGGTAATGAGCCGAGAACGATTAAGGCAGCTGCTATCTGTGGTGCGCGAAATATCGCTAAAACCGTACTACTTGGGGACAGAGAAGAGATTGAACGTATCGCCCAGCAACAAGGTGTTGAGCTTAATGAAAACGTGACTATCTTATCTCCTGAAGAAGAGCTGCAAAAGTACATTGCGCCTATGGTTGAGCTACGTAAAAACAAAGGCCTAACCGAGGTCGTTGCGGCAGAGCAGCTGCAAGATAACGTCGTGCTAGGCACCATGATGTTAGCCGAAGGCCAAGTTGATGGCTTAGTATCTGGTGCGGTAAATACTACCGCCAATACTATTCGCCCACCACTACAGTTAATCAAAACGGCACCAGGCGCGTCGTTGGTAAGCTCAGTATTTTTCATGCTGCTACCGGACCAAGTGTTGGTATACGGCGACTGTGCAATTAACCCAGATCCAACGGCAGAGCAGTTAGCAGATATCGCAATTCAATCTGCAGATTCCGCTGCAGCATTCGGCATTGAGCCTCGCGTTGCCATGATCAGTTACAGCACAGGAACATCTGGACAAGGTGCAGACGTAGAAAAAGTGCGTGAAGCCACCGAGATCGCACAAAAGAAACGCCCTGATCTCGATATTGACGGGCCGCTGCAATACGATGCCGCCATTATGGAAAATGTCGCACGTAAAAAAGCGCCAAACAGCAAAGTCGCTGGTAAAGCAACGGTATTTGTCTTCCCAGATTTAAATACAGGTAACACCACATACAAGGCGGTACAGCGAAGTGCTGAACTTGTTAGCATCGGACCTATGTTACAAGGTATGCGTAAGCCGGTTAACGACCTAAGCCGTGGGGCTTTGGTTGATGACATAGTATACACCATTGCCTTGACTGCTATTCAGGCAACACAAATCGAAGAATAATCTTTATACCAAGGGCTCAATGCATGAGCCCTTTTCTTTTTCACCTCACTAATCCTTTCTTTTGCCTAGAATTCAGGCGAACGCTCTGGTCTTTAAATTGACTTCGCTATACTATGAATTATACCAATTGGTATTTTTCCAAAAACAAGGGTTGGTAATGTCAAAGCAAACGCTGCAATTGCTCAAACAAGAATTTACGATACATAGCTTGGATTGCGATGACGCTGTTCCACAAGCAGTGTTAAACAGTGAAATCTTTTTTATTGCCAAAACTGAGGATGAACTCTCTATCGTTTGCGCGTCAGATATCGTAGTCAGTAGCCTCGCGGCTGAAAGTCATTGGAGAGCATTGGAAGTCGTGGGCCCGCTGGGGTTTTCGCTGACGGGGATTATGGCTAATATTTCTGGTGTGCTAGCAAAGTCCAACGTCTCTATTTTTACCTTATCAACATACGATACCGATTACATTCTTGTAAAAGAAAGCCAAATCCAGCAAGCGATGCAAGCGCTCAAAAAAGATGGATATTTATTACTTTGATTGAACTCTCACCACCAATCCAATATCGGCCAATATCCCAAATCGCAAACCCGATTGCGCACATTCCAAGCCCTTTTTCCGGCAAAGTCTTACCGCTAAGTACGCATCCAAACGCGGCGATTGCGTCTGGTATGTTAGGAATAGGCGTTTGCGTACAAATGCGTGTGCCTTTGTTGCTATCTCCTTGTAACGGAAAACTAATCCAGATCAGAAAAAATAACTGCGAATACATTTTACACGCCAATAACGGCTTAAAAATGTTACTGAGCTTAGAAATCGGCAATGAGTTTGCCAAACCCGAATATCTCAAAGCAAACAGCTTTGGCAAAACCACGATAAAGCTTGGAGAGCCGCTATGCTTTTTTGATATTCCACTCAGTGAAGCAAAAACCATGGCCGCCATTGTGCTACTCAATGCACAAAAGCTTGGTGCGTGTTATTATCCTTTAAAACAAGTATCTGCGGCCAAAGAGCCGATAATCACAATTGCAAGGGCGTGTGCTTTATGACAATCACCATGTATGGGATCAGCAACTGCGATACCATTAAAAAAGCCAAAAAATATCTCCAAGACAACAATATCGAATTCACCTTTCACGACTATCGCAAAGATGGATTAGACGAAGCTCTACTCACTGCTTTTATTGACCAACTTGGCTGGGAAAACGTGTTAAACAAACGCGGGACCACATACCGAGCGCTTAGCGAAGAACAAAAACAAAATCTCGATGCGCAGTCAGCTAAGCAACACCTTTTGGCGGCACCAGCCATGATAAAACGCCCTATTTTGCAGTACCAAGGTCAATATCACTTGGGTTTTAAAGCTGCACAGTATGATGAGATTTTTGCCTAATGAGCGAAGTAGTTAAGCTCGCTCAAGCTCTGATCCAAAGGGCTTCTGTTACACCTGATGATGCTGGTTGCCAACAATTAATGAATGAACGTTTGGCAAAGCTTGGCTTTACCATCGAAGAACACTTCTTTGTTGATACGCTCAACACCTGGGCACGAAAAGGCGACAGCGGACCACATTTTTGCTTTGCTGGACACACAGATGTAGTACCGGTTGGTGACGAGAGTCAATGGCAGCACCCGCCATTTGCTGCAGTGATTGAAAATGACATGTTACATGGCCGCGGAGCTGCTGACATGAAAGGCTCACTTGCAGCTATGGTCGTGGCAACGGAAAGGTTTATCGAAAAACACCCCAACCACAAAGGGTCATTGTCTTTTCTGATAACCTCTGATGAGGAAGGCCCTTTCGTGAACGGCACAACTCGAGTTGTAGATTTATTAGAAGCCCGAAACGAAAAAATTGATATGTGCTTAGTCGGTGAACCTTCATCACGCCATGAGCTCGGCGACGTCGTAAAAAATGGTCGTCGCGGTTCACTCACCGGACACCTAAAAGTGATTGGAAAACAAGGTCACGTAGCTTACCCTCATCTCGCGAAAAACCCCATCCACTTGTCTGCAGCGGCGATTGCTGAACTCAGTCAGACCGAGTGGGATCAAGGGAATGCATTTTTCCCCGCAACAAGCTTTCAAGTTTCCAATATTAATGGCGGAACAGGGGCTGGCAATGTGATACCAGGCTCTTTGCAAGTACAGTTTAACTTTCGCTTTAGCACCGAAGTTACAGCCGATGAGCTCAAACAACGTGTTATTGCAATTTTAGACAAGCATCAACTTGATTATGAGCTGAATTGGATACTGAATGGCTTACCGTTTTTAACAGAGCCAGGTCCATTGCTTGATGTGACGATTGCAGCCATCAAAGAAGTGACGGGAAGGCAAGCCACACCGGAAACTTCAGGTGGCACATCGGATGGCCGATTTATTGCCCAAACGGGATGTAAAGTAATTGAGCTTGGTCCAATTAATGCCACAATCCATCAAGTCGATGAATGCGTGAGTTGCAAAGACTTAGATCAATTAGCCTTAGTCTATGAAAAGATCTTGGAGAAGTTACTTGCCTAGCCGCTATATGCTTACAAGCGCTGAATGCAGCGCTTGTGGCGTTAATGAATCACATCTGGTTTTTTACCATGGTCGTCATGTGCATAGCGCAATCGTTTCTGATCTCAACGCCCTCTCACAAGCTGCAAAAAAGGCCGGTTTTGAGTTTTACATGGCATCCGCATATCGAGGGTTTGAAAGGCAAAAAGCGATTTGGAATAGCAAGTTTGCGATGCACCGTCCTGTTTTTGATATCTCTAACCGAGAGATAGAACTGAGTAATCTCTCAGACATCGACAAAGTAAAAGCAATTATGTTGTTCTCCGCCCTACCTAGTGCTAGCCGCCACCATTTGGGTACTGATCTGGATGTGTTCGCCAAAAACCTTGTACCGACAGGACAGTCACTACAACTAGAACCATGGGAATACCAGCAAGATGGACATCAGCACGAATTTTCGCTGTGGCTTGATGCGCATTTAGCAACTTTTGGTTTCTATCGGCCTTATGATTGCTATCGAGGGGGAGTTGCTGCGGAGCCTTGGCATATTAGCCACCAGCTAACGGCATCAAAACTTGTCACGTTGCAGTCCGTTGATGTGATTGATGCAGTGCTGAAACGTAGCGATATCAAAGGTAAAGACGCAATACTGACAAATCTCAGTGCACTACATCAGCAATTTATCACCAATGTAGCGCAGCCATAACGACTAATGCGACCTTAAGTTACTTAGATTAGAAACGAAAGGGCTATTTGTTTTTGTCGTGGATAGCGTCAAGCCTAGCCAGTAGACTTGAAGTATCAAAACGGTTGCCGCCAAGCGCTTGAACATCCGCATAATATTGATCTACTAAAGCTGTAAGCGCCAAATTAGCGCCGTTACTTCTTGATTCGTCTAGTGCGATGCCTAAATCTTTTCTCATCCAATCGACTGCAAAACCAAAGTCATATTCGCCTGCTAACATGGTTTTATAACGATTTTCCATTTGCCAAGAGCCAGCAGCTCCCTTAGCAATCGTTTCAATCACTTTTTCACCATCAAGACCCGCTTTTTTAGCAAAGTGCAAGCCTTCTGCGAGCCCCTGTACCACACCCGCGATACAAATCTGATTGACCATTTTACAAAGCTGCCCTGCACCCACTTCTCCAATTAATTGGCTAAAGCGAGCAAACGCGGCCATGACTGGTTGTGCTTTTTCAAACGTATTTTCGTCTCCTCCAACCATCACCGTCAACACGCCATTTTCTGCACCAGCCTGACCTCCTGATACCGGGGCATCTAAGAATTCAACTTGTAATTTCTTGGCTTCTTGCGCTATCTCACGGGCAACTTTTGCAGATGTTGTAGTATGGTCAACTATCACAGCTCCCGGCTTTACTCCCGATAAGACACCACTTTCGCCATATACGACTGAGCGTAAATCGTCATCATTGCCAACACACATAAATACAAAATCACAGTCAGTCGCTGCGTCTTTAGGTGTAACTGCAAAGTTGCCAGCATACTCAGCGGCCCATTTTTCGGCTTTGCTGGTAGTACGATTGTATACTGTGACTTGGTAACCCGCTTTTTGCAAATGCCCAGCCATTGGATACCCCATGACACCTAATCCTATAAATGCGACTTTCACTGACATATTTCTGTCCTATTTCGTTGTTATCTTAATAAGAATGGAGTTTTTATACCCGAGCACCTCTGTCATAGCAAATGAAAAAACCGCTTTGATACCGAATAACATGAATAAATCACACGGAGCCTGAAAGGATGGAGAATATTTATCGTTTTAGTGCACAACTTATTGATGGCCAAGTTTTGCCATTACAGTCTCTGGCGGGAAGACCGCTATTGATCGTTAACATTGCGAGCAAATGTAGCTTTGCTCCGCAACTGTCTGCACTTGAAAAGCTATACAGCAAATACAAACCTTTTGGATTTGAGGTGTTGGCCTTTCCTTGTAACCAGTTCGGTCGCAATGAGCCACTTGAAGATGAAATGCTTAAAGAGTTTTACAATACACATTTCAATTTAAGCTTTAAGATCTGTACTAAAACACAAGTCAACGGACCTGATGCACACCCATTATTTAGCTATTTAAAATCTCATACCCGTGGTATCGCGCAAAACCGCGCAATTAAATGGAATTTTACCAAGTTTCTAATAAACTCTGAAGGCATGCTAGTATCTCGATATGCCCCAAGAACAAAACCAGAAACGCTTAAGTCAGTGATAGAGAGCCACATTAATCATGAGAATCGCCCTATTCAGTTCGCAAAACTATGAAGTGCCGTTTTTTGAGCAAGCCGTAAATTCCTACTCTGAACTTGAAATAAGTTTTATTAGTGAGTCACTCAATGAAAAAACGGTTTCGCTGTGCCAGCAATATGACGCGGTTTGTGTATTTGTAAATGACACTGTAAATGCGCAAGTGATTGATAAACTGGCTGACTATGGCGTTAAAACCATCGCCCTACGCTGCGCAGGTTTCAATAACGTTGATATTCAACGGGCAAAACAGCGTGACATAAAGGTTGTCCGTGTTCCAGCCTACAGCCCAGAAGCAGTTGCAGAGCATTGTATCGCGTTGATGCTAACGCTCAGCCGTAAGACACATAAGGCCTACAATCGAGTTCGTGAAGATAATTTTGATCTCAACGGCTTACTTGGTTTTAATATTTATAATAAAACGGTCGGTATCATCGGCTGTGGCAAAATTGGCCAAGCCTTAGTCAGTATCTTAAACGGCTTTGGTGCCAATGTGCTGGTTTATGACCCAAACATTGGAGAAGGCCCCTATACTTTGGTCTCTCTAGATATCTTACTAGCACAATCGGATATTATTAGCTTGCACTGTCCGCTTAATGAATATACTCATCATATTATTGATGATGCTGCGTTTGCCAAAATGAAAGCGGGTGTGATGCTTATTAACACCAGTAGAGGCGCGCTGTTAGATAGCAAAGCCTGTATCGCCGCGCTCAAGTCTAAACGCCTCGGTTACCTTGGCTTAGACGTGTATGAGCAAGAGTCAGAGCTATTTTTTAAAAACCACAGTGAAGAAATAATTCAAGACGATGTTTTCTCGCGTTTAGTTAGCTTCCCCAACGTACTAGTTACAGGACATCAAGGCTTCTTTACCAAAGAAGCACTAAAACAAATTGCAACAATAACCTGTGAAAACCTCGACGCAGCAAGACTGGAAAAACCACTAATGAACCAAGTCGTCTGATTTCAGAACCAAAAAAAAGAGCATATCAATCATGATGTGCTCTTTTGGTTACTTCAAAGTCGGGGGAAGTAATTTGATTTATGCTTTACTCTTCAATTCAGCCGTAACCTGAGCTAAACCTACTTCTGAAATTCTCATCGTGATCTCTTTTTGTTTAGCACTCAATAAAGAAATACCTTCAGCAACCATGTCATACACTTTCCAGTCTCCATCTTTGCTTTGACGAAACTTAAAATGCATGTCTATATCTGGTTTTGATTGCTCTCTTATTACCACCTTAACCGTCGCAAAATCAGCACCATCAGAAACCGGTAACTCTTCAAACAATACGTCTTGGCCTTTGTACTGTAAAAGTGCATTAGCGTAGGTAGATACAAGATAGTTATCAACCGCACCAATAAACTCGATGGCTTCGTCTCTTTTTAACCCTTTAATATGTTTACCAAGCAATTTAAAAGATACAAACTTCACATCGATGTGTGGCATCAAGCGACTACGTACTATGCCCTTCATCTGAGTTTCAGTTGCCTTACCATCTTGATTAACCGTTTTTATATCAGCAAATAGCTTATCGCCAACTTGGTTAATTAATTCATAAGGTGTGTCATTCGCAAACGCGACACCTGAGAAGATGAGAAAACTGAAAATAACAAGTAACTTTTTCATTGTTTAATCCTTATTAAACTGATGACACTAGTCTATCCAATTTGACGAGTGCAAATAAACATATCAATTCGCACCAAATTGATGCCCCTCCGACATCAATTAACGCAATGTAAAATTTCGCCTTACGATGACAATGACTCTTTATGAAGTCGTAAAGGAAAGGCGTATTCCCTTCATGGCGAGGCCTGCAGGGAAGTATACGGTGTTCAAACGATGAAAAATGTCAGAAATTGTATCAATTTATTTGGAAGCTGAGCCTAGCGAATGAAGCCAAACTCAGTATTGTTGCGTGAAGGGGATAAATTATCGTTGCAGATGGGGACTACAGTTTCATATCTGCCGCAAAAAACGTGATGTTATCGTTACTTTCTAGCTTTTTCAGCGTTTCAATTATCGCATCATGCTGCGGTGAAATTGATTCAAGTTGCTGCAAAGTAATTTCATTTTTTTCAAGCTTTTCTGCAAGAGCGTTTCCAATAAATGCCATTCTTTGCTGCGCACAAACGCTATTAGAGAGCCAACTACCACATAAAGAAACAATTCCTATGTTCGGCGCTTTCTTCATTAATATATGCTGTTCAATGGCTGGCAACCCAGCTAGGCAGCTTACTCGGCCACAAAATGTCAAATGAGAAATCAATTGTTGGGTATGTGTACCTGTTAAATCTAGTGCGCCTTGCACCTCTGTTGCACCAAAATGAAGCTGTAGGGCATCGGCTAGGCCGGTGAAGTCAGGCTGGGTATACACGAGATCCGCACCGAGCTTTTCAAGCAGCTTTTTATGTTTGAGCTCGGAACGTGCCGCTACCCCAAGCCCCAGCTGTTTCGCAAATTGTATTGCCATTTGACCAACAGGGTGATGAGCCGACTCGATTAAGACCGTATCCCCTGCATTTAATTGCAGCTTGAATAGCCCTATTAATGCACACATTGCCGGTGCAATTGAAGCGGCAGCCAACTTTCCATCAACATTTTTTGGCAATACAGTAAGCGCGTGACTTGGCACCAAAGCAAACTCGCTCATCGTGCCTTGCTCTCGAATGTCACCGTGCCAAAAAACCCGCGTACCCGGTTCAGGAAACCCCGTTTTACATGCTTTTTCCACGACCCCCACGGCATCCACACCAAACACTCTGTTTGGTGTCTCATCACAGGGGCAATTAGCCACTTTGGTATCGATAAAGCTTAAACCAACGTATTCAACTTTGACCAAGACTTGATCATCGGTTGCCTCAGGTAAGTTAATTTCTCCCTGCTCGAAGGTAAGTCCATTTGTGTGATTGAATCGGACTGCTTTCATCATATGCCTTTGCGTTATGTTAAAAATAAAGTAGTGAGACTAAATTCATTAAACCATTGTTAGCATTTTGCCACAACTTTATTAGTGTAAATATGCCCCTCGCAATTCCAATTGTTTAGTGTCACAATGGCATCAGTCTTAGTGAACTTTCTCGCATTATGGATATTAGCAGCAGATTATTAATCTTTTTAGACGTTGTGGAACGTGGTTCCTTTGCCAGTGCCGCACAACTGAGAAATATCGATCGCTCTGTCATTTCTAAGCAGATGACCAAGCTGGAAGAAGAACTCGGTGTAAGATTAATGAATCGTACAACTCGTTCCTTCTCGCTCACCTCTGCAGGTTCCGAGATGGTAAAAAAAGCAGAAGAGCTAAGGCTGCTACTAAACGATACTCAGCGTATCGCACAGAATTATCACACCGAGCCTAAAGGATTGCTTAAAATCGCCAGCTCTACTGTGGTAGGTCGACGCTATGTACAACCTGTTATCAATGACTTCCAAAAACGTTTTCCTCATGTTGAAGTTGAGCTTAGGCTTGAAGATAGGCTCGTGGACTTAGTGGGTGAAGGTTTTGATTTAGCTTTTCGTGTCGGCGAGCCAAAAGATTCATCGCTTATCGCCCGCAGAATTGCGCGCAATCGATTGCTCATATTAGCAAGCCCAACGTTCTTAAAAACCCATGGCACGCCAAACTCGCTCGAGGAGCTCAGCGAATTACCTGCAGCAACCTACGCCAGTGATGCATTAAGGTTTACCAGTATCACCTATCAAGACGAGCAAGGTATCGAACAACAAATGCCTGTGAAGAGTATCTTCAGAACCAACGACGGAGATACATTAATGGAAAGTGTCCTATCCGGTACTTGTTATATTGTTGCACCAGCCTTTTTAGTCGGCAAAGAAATTACTGAAGGCAAATTACAACCGATTTTAACTAATACAAAGCTGGTCGATTTTGCTGCGATGTATGCGCTCTACCCCCACCGCGACTTGCCTGTTAGAACAAGACTCTTTTTAGACGCATTCCGGGCATATATTGGTGAAGAGACCCCAATATGGGAAACTGAAATCCCAGGGTTTGAACAAATGTACGGCTTTATCCCACCTAAACCCATGTTAACTTTCTAGTCGACTGCAATTTATTCGTATATCTGGGTATCAAGCTTTTTGCAGAGGGAGGGTATTGACCTCAACCGTCTAACCTTTTCATCGCCCCTCTCACCATGTTCTGGGAATTAATCCACTTTACGCATTCGCTTAGCGAGAGTGGTTCACATATCTGAAAGCCCTGAATATAAGGACAGTCTAAGCTATACAAATATTGCAAACAGGCATCGCTTTCAACACCCTCGGCAACAATACTGCAATTCAATTTACGCGCTAAAAACATACTGGTTTCTACTATGGCTTGATCTTTTTCACTTTCATGACTTAGCCTTACAAACGAACCATCTATTTTAATCTGCGAAATTGGTAACTCTTTTAGAATAGAAAATGAAGAAAAACCAGTCCCAAAATCATCAATACTCACTGCAAATCCCATGTCTATTAATGTTTCAATTAAGCTTCTCGCTTTTTCCACTTCTTCCATTACGGTGCTTTCTGTAAGCTCAAATACTATATGAGTTGGGTCTACTCGATGAGTATCCAGTAGCATGGCAAGGGTATTAATTAGATTCTGTTCAGCAAAATCTTGGCAGGAAAGATTGATATGCACAACCAACTTGTCATCTATTTCAATCAATATTGCGAGGTCTTGGAATACACGGTTAATCACAAACGCACTCAATTGCCTGATCAAATTATTGCGCTCCGCTAACTCAATAAACTGATCTGGCATTATCATTGTGCCATCGGACTGAGGCCACCTTAATAGCGCTTCTACTCCATGAATATCACCGCTTTGAGAACACACTATCGGTTGATAATAGAGCGTCAGTTCACCTCGAGCGAGCGCAACTTTGAGGTTAGCCAACAGTTGGAATTCAGCCTCAATTCCCTCATGGAGCTCTTCATCGAAGATGACGATGCTTTGACGGCTATGTTTGGCCGAATACATGGCAATATCGGCTTGCTTCAAAAGGTCAAACACATCAAGTTGGCGCGATTTAGTCCATAAGCTTGCTCCTGCACTATACGTCACGTCCAGCTGCAACTCTTCAATTTCTATACCTGACTTTAATTCGCTCAGCAGTGCATTATTTTGAGAGTAAATACAATTTACGTCTGTCACGTCCATCAAGATGATAAATTCATCGCCGCCCATGCGATATAACTTGCTACGAGGAAGCAATGCTGCGCGCATCTTGTGGGCAAGTTCCACCAGCAACTTATCACCAAAGAAGTGCCCTTTTGCATCATTGATCTGTTTAAAATTATTCAAATCAACCAAGATAACACTAAAGTCGAGCTGCTGATGTTTACGTTCATTAATGGCATCAATGCAGCGCTGACGATTCTCCAAATCCGTTAAAAAATCATGTTCAGCGTTATATTTGGCCTGCGTTGCAATTTCATTTAATTCTTGCAGGCTAGTTAGACTTAGACAATTCACCACAAAAACAAAAATGGAGCCAAGAAACAGGATTAAACTTAAGCCTTGCTCAATAAAACTAGCGCTATTGTGATCGTACAGGAAGTAGGCAAAGCTCAAGTATCCGAGTTCAAACAGAGCCATAAGAATTAACAACACTCGCCACCCGACCGAAGAGGTTAATCGACATATCTTAAAGGCCGGAGAAAAAGCTAATCCCATGATAAAGCTGCCAGCTAATACTAATATAAGTGCAATCAAAGGAATCGTCGTGGATGGAATACAATGGTTAGAGTATAGATTATAAATCTGCCCTTGCTCGGGACAGGCTAAATTATTCAACAATTGGTGGAGAATATAGCAGCGGACTTGGCAGCCCGCTCACATCGGCCGGTTGGCCTTGATTAACAGTTAATCTGCACTTTTTAGAATTCGGTAAAGTTGATCTTTTAACCACAGCCTCTTTTTCTTCAGTGATTCAAGATACTCATCACTTGAGTGCTCTACACCGTCTTCAATTCGAATAACTTCATTGTCTACTTCATGGTAATCTTTAAATAACTTTGAGAAATGTCCATCAGACAGTTTCAAGTCGTGAATTTTATCTTTAAATTCTGGGAGTTCTTTAGCTAGGCTGTGGCGTTCAATATTCATCGTTTTATTCCCATAATTAGCTAGGTAATCTGAGTTTAGGTTCAAACCTCAGGTTAAGGCTGAAAATGCATTTGAGTTTTGGGTAGACCCAATCAATGCGCCGTTAGTGACAGTGATTTCGAATACATTTTTTGAAGTTACTGTCTGATTGGGTCTGTATTCATAGTACGCTGCTACCTTCCTTGAATATTGATCTAACGCAAATCACATTCAGTTATAAACAATCAAAGTTTTTGTCGTTTCTTTATACTGTTCGAGATACGAAATCGAGGACCTTTGACCACATTCTTAGGGTTTCTCGCAAAGTCGCTAGCCGCCTAGATGCAATTGTTGTAAAATGTCGGCGTTTCTAAGCAAATCTATCTAGCAACTTTTGAGGAAAACCTGTGAGCGAACAAAAACAGTCTCTTAGTTATAAAGACGCTGGCGTTGACATCGATGCGGGCAACGCATTGGTCGAAAGAATTAAAGGCGTAGTGAAAAAAACTCGTCGCCCAGAAGTAATGGGTGGCATTGGTGGTTTTGGTGCACTATGCGAACTTCCAACTGGATATAAAGAGCCTGTTTTGGTTGCTGGCACTGACGGTGTTGGTACTAAGCTACGCTTAGCTATCGATTTGAAAAAGCACGACACAGTAGGTATTGACCTAGTTGCTATGTGTGTTAACGATCTTATTGTCCAAGGCGCTGAACCCCTATTTTTCTTGGACTACTATGCTACAGGCAAGTTAGACGTTGATGTTGCGGCGGACGTAGTATCTGGTATTGGTAAAGGCTGTGAACTATCTGGTTGTGCGCTTATCGGTGGTGAAACGGCTGAAATGCCAGGCATGTACGAAGGCGATGACTACGATATGGCTGGCTTTTGTACTGGCGTGGTAGAAAAGTCTAAAATCATAGATGGAACTAAAGTTGCGGCTGGCGATCAGCTGATTGCGTTGGGTTCAAGCGGTCCGCACTCAAACGGCTACTCTCTAATCCGTAAAGTACTAGAAGTATCTGGCGCAGATACTAACGCAGAGTTCGAAGGCAAAACTCTAGGCGAGCACCTGCTAGAGCCAACGCGTATCTACGTGAAGCAAATCTTAGCGCTATTAAAAGAAGTTGATGTTCACGCACTTTCTCACATCACTGGCGGTGGCTTCTGGGAAAACATCCCTCGCGTGCTACCTGAATCTGCAAAAGCGGTGATCAAAGGTGATAGTTGGCAATGGCCTGCAATCTTCAACTGGTTACAAGAGAACGGTAACATTGCAACTCACGAGATGTACCGCACATTCAACTGTGGTGTTGGCATGATCTTAGTTGTTCCTGCTGACAAGCTTGAGCAAAGCCTTGACATCCTGAAAGCACAAGGCGAGAACGCTTGGCACATTGGTGAAATTCAAGACGCTCAGGCTGGTGAAGAGCAAGTTGAGATCTTAGGTGGTGCCGAGTAATGGCACCCACTCGCCTTGTTGTTCTGATTTCTGGTAGTGGTTCAAATTTGCAAGCAATCATTGATGCTTGCAAAGCTGGCTATATTCAAGGTGAAATTGCTGCCGTTATTAGTAATAAAGCGGACGCATACGGCCTAACCAGAGCGCAAGAGGCTGGTATAGCAACATCTGTTTTAGACCATAAACAATATGCTTCTCGTGAAGAGTATGACGTTGCGCTTGGTCAACTAATTGATAGCTTTACACCAGATTTGGTTGTATTAGCTGGATTTATGCGTATTCTAACTCCAAACTTGGTGCAAAAATTTAGAGGAAAAATGTTGAACATTCATCCTTCTTTGTTGCCTAAGTATCAAGGGCTGAACACCCACCAAAGAGCAATCGATGCAAACGATGCAGAACATGGTGCTAGCGTTCACTTTGTCACAGAGGAGTTAGATGGTGGTCCTGTGGTCTGTCAGGCCAAGGTCGCTGTTCTTCCAGATGATACGGCAGAGTCACTGGCGCAACGTGTGCATAAGCAAGAACACATTCTTTATCCTTTGGTGGTCAAATGGTTCAGTGAACAAAGACTAACAATGGAAGCAGACTATGCTGTTTTTGATAACAAAACCTTACCAGTTCAAGGTGCGCCGTACCCAGAAAAATAAAAAATGGAGCGCTGTGCTAATTGGTATTAGCGCTCTACTTTCCACTTCGACATTTGCGAACTCACTCACTGAATATCACGCCGAATACCAAGTTTCACGCAAAGGTAAGGTTCATGGTAGTGCCACGCGAGACCTCACAAAAATAGCGGATGCAACATACGCTGTACGTTACAAAAGCGATATCGAATGGATGATTTTTTCAGACGTAAGAACTGAAGAATCATTGTTTAAAGTCGCTGAAAATACCGTCAGCCCACTACATTACAGTATGACTCGTGAAGGGACTGGCCCAGATAAAAGCTACAAAATTAAGTTTGATCACCAAAACCAAGCAATCACCTCCAGTGAAGAAAAGTATCCTCTGAAAGTGAAATGGCTTGAGAATCAACAAGATTTAATTAGTTATCAAGTACAGCTGCGAGAAGATTTAAAGGCGGGAAAGACCAGGTTTAGCTACCCAATCATAGACAAAAAAGGCGACCAGCGAAGCTATGATTTTGAGGTGGCCGGCGAGGAAATGATCACTCTGCCTTTTGGCAACGTCAAAACCATTAAAGTTAAACGCGTTTATGATGATAGCGATCGTCAAGCCATTGCTTGGTTTGCACCAAGTTATGATCATATGCTGGTGAAAATGTACAAAGGTAAAGATGGTATGGAGCAATTTCAGATAGAGCTTAAAACCTACCAACCCAAATCAGAGAGTTGATAGCAACATCGTTAATTCATCAAGGCGGCTCAACTAAGCCGCCTTTGCTTACAAAAACTCAGAACTACACCTTCTCACCTAATTTGAATAAAGCAAACTCACCGGGCTCAAGTTTCTGCCACTGTTCATCGTTGGTCAGCGGTCGAGTTGCAATAACAGTAACAACATCATCTGGTGTGGTTTCTTTTTGAAAATCCACCACCATATCCGCATCAATTAAGGTAGCCTTACCAAATGGGGCTCTACGGGTTATCCAATGTAGGTTATTGGTGCAATACGCCAACACATAAATGCCATCGGTTATCAACATGTTGAATACCCCTTTGTCTCTCAATGTGTGCGCTAGCTTTGCGATATACCTGAAAACTGAGACCATGTTTGACGGGCGGCTTGGGTATTTTTCTCTTACTTTGTCCAAAATCCAACAAAAGGCAAGTTCACTGTCTGTATTCCCAACAGGTCGATAGAAATCAGTTTTTAAATCTTTATAGTCCGAAAGCTGACCATTGTGAGCGTAAGTGATCTCCCGCCCCCATAATTCACGAGTGAACGGGTGGGTATTTTCAAGACAAGTTCGCCCCCTATTTCCCTGTCGAATATGACTTATTACAGACACGCTTTTAATCGGATATGCTTTGACCAGTTTAGCAATTTCAGACTGACAGCTCGGCTCAGGATCTTTAAATGTTCTACATCCTTTTCCCTCGTAAAAGGTGATACCCCAGCCATCTTTGTGAGGACCCGTATTGCCACCACGCTCCAACAAACCAGAAAAGCTAAAACAAATATCCGTCGGTACGTTCGCCGACATCCCCAAAAGCTCACACATAAATCACTTAAACCCTAAATATCATAAAGTTATGATTAAAATACAAATCACAAATATCAAAAGGTCACACGTTTGGTCACACTTTTGACTAGTAGCTCGATTATCTTAATAGTCATACTACTGAATTATTGGCGGTAAGTTTATCATGTATCTCTGTGTCTTTACTTTTTTAAATTCAACTACCTTGAGAGCGGTATTAATACGATTATTTTGAATGACTGTCGGGCTGTTCTCATCTAGAAAGCACTTTATTGGTTGAGAACTTTAATGACCACCCCAAGTTGACTGATAGATAGATCACATAGACACAAAGTAGATTACGAACTGAGGGTTACTTCGCAATATCTAACCAAGTGCCACCTGTAAGCGTATCTAGATCATGCGCTTTTAACTCAAAGACCGAATTGGGCGTGCCTGCAGCAGCCCAAATACGATCGTATCGCTTTAAATCTTTATCAATTATCGTCAACACGGAATCAGTGTGTGCCACAGGAGGCACACCGCCAATGGCAAACCCGGTTTTTTCCCGCACAAAGTTTGCATTCGCTTTTTCGAGCTTTACATTAATTGCAGCTTCCACTTTTTTCACGGACACTTGGTTGCTACCAGAAGCAATTATCAAGACCGCTTTTTCTGTATTGCTATCTTTAAATATCAGAGATTTGGCGATTTGAGACTCAGTGCAACCAATCGCATTTGCAGCATCTTTCGCAGTACGAGTAGAGTCTGCAAGCTCTGTAACGGTGAAGTTATGCCCACGACTGGCTAGGAACTCTTGAACACGTATTGATGAGGATTTTAACGGCAGTGACATCCAATTGCTCTTCCATGCTGTGGTAGTTAAAACCAATCTAACAGCTAGTGAGCGGATTTTAAACATCCAGTATGTTTTATACTATTTGTGATATGAGGCTAACCCTATCTCGGGAGTAGCAGTGAAAAATATCCGAGTATCCCATTAAGAGAAACTCGGATCATGGCTGTATATAAACACTCAAGATATTAAGTTCAGTAAAGTCTATATTGTTACCACATACCATTGGTACGCAAGGCTAGCACCAGCCAATGAGCATGCTAATAAAAAGTTCATTACCTCTTTTGAGCTAAGTGAACGAGACTCCCGAGAAAAATGCTTAGCATGTAATCTCATACCAAGTGGTTGCAATTCTTTTTCATGTTTTGGCAATGCAATCAATCCAGCTAGTAGCATGACTAAACAAAGCATATAACTACCTTGCACGATAAAGAATAGAGTAAGTGAAAATGCGGTGATAGAAAAAATCCAAGAAATGAATTTGAACATAGCAGCTCCGTTTGCTATCAGTGTTACCAGTTTGATTTTACGATCATCACGCTGGCTAGTTTCTAATTTTAATACGGAGTTTAGAGTTATTAGTTTAAAAGTACAAGCAGACTAAAGTATTAGCCCTTATTTTCGAATAATGCCTTCATAAACTCATAGAATGCCTCTGCCTTGCGTGTCTTCAGCGAGTGCTGAGGCCTGACAAACCAAATAGGTGCGTCGTCACTTTCGAGACAACCTGGAATTATAGGTACTAACTCACCTCTTTTTAAGTTATCTCTGATGGCGATGTGAGATTTAACTGCAATGCCATGCCCAGCCAAGGCGGCTGAAGTCATGTTGTCTGAGTTTGAAATCGTAAAACGAGTTTTTGCGTTAAAGTGTACAATTCTACCGTTTGGTTCTTTTAACTTAAATTCTCGTTGCCAAGGTAAGCATACAAAAAAGTGGTTTTGTAATTCGCTGATATTATCAGGCATGCCATAGCGGTCAATATAGCTCGGCGCTGCACATAATATCCGGTGGTTATCGCATAGTTTTCTCGCCAACAACCCAGAATCAGCGAGTTGCCCAACGCGTATCGCTACATCTTGAGCACCTTCAACTATGTTTACAAACTGGTCGTTGATCAGGAAATCGAGTGCTAATTGCGGGTGCGCTTGCTCAAATTGACTTAGGTTTGGCATCACAAATTGTGAAAACACCCAAGGCGGCATAGTAACACGAAGTAACCCGCTCACCGCTGATCCCCTTGCACCTATTTCGTGCTCAGCATCATAAAGCGCCTCTAATATATGCTCCACCCTCTCTCTAAAAGTACTTCCGGCTGGGGACAATGTTAGCGTACGACTATCTCTAAACAGCAAAGTCGTACCTAAATGTTGCTCTAACTTATTAAGACGATGACTAACTGTCGCGGGTGAGAGTCTCAATTGCTTCGCAGCATTAACCACTCCTTGATGTTTAATAATAGCTAAGAATGTTTCGAGTTCAGCGATTGAATACATGTCGATTTAATTTTTTCGAATCTTGCTTTCGAATATGCGCGCTTTGTTTAAATTTATCAAATAAATATACTGCTTCTCACCGCAACTAAATTGGAATTATCAATGAAACGCATCTTAATTAGTCTATACGTTATGTTAGGAGGCCTAATGCCGAATATTAGCCAAGCGAACTCAAAGGTTGAACGCCCGGAAGTTATATTCTTCGATGTCAATGAGACCTTACTTGATTTAGAGTCAATGAATAAACCGGTTAGCCAAGTTTTGGGGGGCGATGAGTCCCTATTACCCCTTTGGTTTTCCACTATGCTACATCACTCGTTAGTGACTACAGTAAGTGGTGATTATCAAGATTTTGGCAAGATAGGCGTTGCCGCGCTACAAATGGTTGCAAAGAACAAAGGCCTAACGATAACTGACTCACAAGCTAAACAAGCAATCGTGCCCGCCCTGCTCTCTTTGCCCCCGCATGAAGACGTCATTCCAGCGCTAAAACGCCTCAAACAAGCAGGCTTTAAACTCGTGAGTTTAACCAATTCATCGAATGCGGGGGTTAAAGCGCAGTTTGAAAATGCCGGTCTAATCACCTATTTTGATCAACGCTTGAGTATTGAAGACATTAAAGTGTATAAGCCCGACCTTAGAGCCTATGAATGGGCGTTACAGCAATTAAATATTCGTCCAGATCAAGCGCTAATGGTAGCGGCTCACGGCTGGGATGTTGCCGGCGCTAAAGCCGCGGGCATGCACACAGCATTTATTGCAAGACCACAAAAGCAGCTCTACCCTCTAGCAGAAGCACCAGATTACGTGCTACCTGACTTAACAAGTTTGGCTGACAAGCTCACCACTTCTGGAAACGAGTAACATTGGAAATGTATCAGCTGGCACCTTGATACCAGCTGATAAAAATGCTCAGCATGCTTTATCTACATAATAAATGTACTAGATTTAAGGAGGTGAATCGAAGGAATAGCCTCCATGAATATAAATAAAAACACCCACATTGTGATCTGGATAATCATAGGTGTTAGCTTAACTATCCACGGCGCATCCCTTTTACTGAGCAATACGCTTCTTAATAATATAACTTGGCCGCTGATAGAAGCGCATGCAGTAGTTGAAACCTTCGGCTCCGCTGTCGCCCTTTTCATTGCATTAGCGTTGTTATTTTTTGAAAAGTACAACACCGGGACAAGTTTTAATATCGAAATCGCCACGGCGCTGCTGGTAATGGGGATCTTAGATGGATTCCATGCCGCCGTAAATGTTGGCCAAACCTTCGTTTGGCTTCACAGTATCGCGACTTTCTTTGGTGGTCTCACTTTTATCACCCTTCTTGCTCACAACCGATTTACTTGGTTTAAAAATCGCTATTGGCTGATCAGCGCATGCACAGCCGCTATCATCATCGGCACCATGAGCCTAGCTTACCCTACGGATTTACCACATATGGTTGAGCAAGGTCACTTTACTGGTACAGCGATGGCACTCAACGTCATTGGCGGTACTATGTTTTTTGTCGCCGCAGTTAAAATTCTCCTTGTATATCGCGACTCTCATAATGTGAGCGATTTGCTCTTTTGCTTACATTGTTTCCTATTTGGCGCAGCCGCTATTATGTTCGAGCAATCCAAGTTGTGGGATACCGCTTGGTGGGGCTGGCATATTTTAAGGTTAATGGCCTATATCGTCGCTTTAGGGTTTTTACTAGTTGAAGGAATGCAAATCTTACAAGAGTTAAAACAACATAAAGAGCAGTTAGAAGAGTTAGTGAGTGAGCGCACTCGCTCACTAGTCGAGACCAATCAAAAGCTAGAAGAAACCGTCGCCTATCTCAACCGTACTCATACGCAATTACTTGAACGAGAGAAAATGGCATCGCTTGGCGATTTGGTTGCGGGTGTTGCACACGAAATCAACACCCCCATCGGGATTGGCATCACTTCCACCACTTATCTACAGCAGCACTTAGACGACCTCACTATGAAGTACCAAACCAAAGTGCTCTCTACCGGAGTATTGGAGGACTTTATTTCAGATTCAACTGGCGCTTGCAAACTGCTATTAAAAAACCTCCAACGCACCGCGAATTTAATTAATAGCTTTAAGCAAGTCGCTGTCGATCAATCTTGCGAGCAAGTGAGGGCCTTTAATGTTCATGATTATGTTCAAGAGATCATCGCGGCGCTCAGTCCAGAGATTAAAAAGCATGACCATAAAATCAAGTTTCATTGCGATCCCGGCCTTATCGCCACGACCTATCCCGGTGTTATTTTTCAGATCATTTCGAATTTAGTCGCAAATTCCATTGCACATGGCTTTAAAGAGTCAGAACAAGGTGAGATCACCATTGAATTCTTTAAACATGATGAACACATTGAGCTTATTTATAAAGACAATGGTAAAGGTATGTCGGAGCTTGAATTAAGTAAGTTATTCGAGCCATTTTACACCACCAAAAGAGGAAGTGGCGGTATGGGACTTGGCGCTTATATTATCTATAACTTGGTGACTCAAGGGCTAGATGGAGATGTACACACCGTCAGCGAGCCCGGCAAAGGACTCGAATATAGGATAGCATTTGCTAATAAACAAGCGACGCCATTAAAAGTCGTTTCTTAACCGGATGGCTGATTGAGTACTGCCACAATGGTCAGTACTCAATACTTCTATAATAATTAAATTAGAAAAAGCCTAAAGGACTGGTGCTATAGCTCACCAAGAGGTTCTTGGTTTGTTGGTAATGATCCAGCGCCTTTTTGTGAGTTTCTCTGCCAATACCTGATTTTTTATAACCACCAAATGCCGCGTGTGCAGGATACATATGATAACAGTTAGTCCACACGCGACCCGCTTCGATTTGGCGACCAAATTGATATGCACGATTCATATCTCTAGTCCACACCCCAGCACCTAAACCAAACTCAGAGCTATTCGCCAATTCCAACGCCTCCGCTTCATCTTTAAAAGTACATAAAGAGATCACCGGACCAAATATTTCCTCTTGGAATACCCGCATTTGGTTATGCCCTTTTAACAGCGTGGGTTGAATATAAAAGCCTTTATGATAACCCTCGCCAAGCTCTGCGACTTCACCACCGATTAACACTTCAGCCCCTTCCTTCTTGCCAATATCAATATAGCTAAGAATTTTATCAAATTGAGCTTGTGAGGCTTGTGCACCAACCATGGTTTCTGTATCAAGCGGATTGCCGCGTTTAATCGCCTTAGTGCGTTCGATGACTTTGGCTATAAAGTCATCGTATATATCTTCTTGCACGAGCAATCGCGATGGGCAAGTACATACTTCTCCTTGGTTAAAGTAGGCCAGCACAGCGCCTTCAATACACTTACTTAGGTAATCATCGTCAGCTTGCATCACATCATTAAAGTAGATATTAGGCGACTTACCCCCTAGCTCCACCGTTGAGGGAATGATATTTTCAGCCGCACATTTTAGAATGTGAGAACCCACTGGAGTCGAACCTGTAAACGCAATTTTCGCGATACGCGTACTCGTAGCAAGCGCTTCACCCGCCTCTTTCCCAAAACCGTTTACGATATTAACCACGCCATTTGGTAATAAATCAGCGATAAGTTCCATCAACAACAAAATAGACGCAGGCGTTTGCTCCGCAGGCTTTAGCACTACGCAGTTTCCAGCAGCGAGAGCGGGTGCCAGTTTCCAAGCGGCCATAAGTAATGGGAAGTTCCATGGGATGATCTGTCCCACAACGCCCAGAGGTTCATGAAAATGATAGGCCACGGTTGACTCATCAATTTCACCAATGGCTCCTTCTTGAGCACGAATACAACCTGCAAAATAGCGGAAATGATCAGCAGCGAGCGGAACATCAGCGGCTAGCGTTTCACGTACAGCTTTACCATTATCCCATGTTTCGGCTACCGCTAGGTATTCAAGGTTTGCTTCTATTCGGTCTGCGATTTTGAGTAATATATTGCTTCGTTCAGTGACCGAAGTTTTACCCCACGCCGCCTTTGCAGCATGGGCGGCGTCAAGTGCCAGTTCAATGTCTGCATCATTTGAACGCGGGATCTGACAAAATACTTCGCCATTAACAGGACTAATATTGTCGAAGTACTGGCCGTCAACGGGTGGCGTCCACTCACCACCAATAAAGTTTTGATATTGCGACTTAAAGCTGACGATTGCACCTTCAGTATTTGGATTTGCGTATATCATTTTTACCTCTGCAACTTGTGTTATTTATTTGGGCTTCATTCGTCCCAATTTTGTTTTTACTAATATTTGACATTAGCCAAGTTCACCTTTAAAAACTTAACTTAGGGTCTCGGAATGTATACGCACAGTCCAAAAATAACCGAGAAGGAGTGCATTGTTTGCAGATCTCTAAACATCGCAGTCGTGTCGAACGCTTAGTTGAAAACAAAATAAGTTTTGCTGCCAATCAAGTAGAGCTTAGCGTCTATGACACATACGAAAGTACCAATAGAGTCAAACTCGCCTCTAATGAAGTGTTGTTTTGTGCGATGATCACTGGTAAAAAAGTGATGCACGTAGACAGTTGTGACTATCACCAGCCCTTTTTACCTCATCAAAGCTTCGTATTGGCACCAGAACAAACCGTATTTATAGACTTTCCCGACGCCAGCTTATCCGCTCCCACCACCTGTTTAGCAATCGAGATCAGTCGAGAGAAAATTAATACCGTGAGCGAGAAGTTAGCGCTTTCGCTTCCTAGTGATTTTAATTATCAAAAGCAGCTGGTTCACACCGAGCATAACTGGCAAACCCAGCACTGCTTGGGGCGATTGCTCCATCTATTCAGTGAGAATGAGGCTGAGCGGGGGTACTTTATCGATTTGGCAATGGACGAACTAATTGCAAGACTACTACAGCAACAAAGCCGAGATCTGCTGTTAGGCGCAGTAAAACAAGCACCAGATCATAATGGTTTGTATCAAGCGGTGCATTATTTGGAGACTCATTTAGACGAGCCATTAGATGTAGAGAAACTTTGTAAACTTAGCTGCATGAGTAGAAGTCGCTTTTTCAATCAATTTAAAAAATCATTCGCGACGACGCCACAGCAGTGGCTCCAAGCACGGAGACTAACTGAAGCAAAGGCAAAACTAAAAGCAGGAATTCAGATCACCGCAATTAGTTTTGCACTCGGCTTTAAGCATCCAAGTCAATTCAGTCGAGCGTTTAAACAAGCCTTTAATATCACGCCGAAGGACTATCAACTTCAGGCACTAAAAGCCGATAAAAACGACTGGTTACTCCGTTAGTCCAGCCAAAACCCTGTTGCACCACGTATTCTCCGCCACTTGCCTGTTTATCCGGTTCAACCACATTATACTTCTCAAGCAAACAGCCGATTTGCTCAAAGCCGGTTTCAACAGCATAAAGCCATGCTTGCATAATCTTATTCGCGAGTTGATTTTGACCATATGCCCTTAAACCTGACACCGCAAACCACTGCAGTGGTGCCCAGCCATTAGGACTGTCCCACTGCTGTGAAGTAGTGACTAAGGTACTAACCAATCCACCTTGCTGCAAAAACTCTGCCTCGAGTTTTTTGCCAATATGCTCTGCCTGCTCGGGTGTAACCAGCTCAGCAAACATAGGCACAACGCCCGCTAGAGATTCAACGGAGGTACGCGCATAATCATTAAGATCCACATCGAAAAACCAGCCTTTTTTATCACACCAACAATATTTCTGTATCAGTGCACTGCGATTTGACGCTAAATTGGCATAGTACTGCGCTTGCGTTAGCTCGTTTAATTTCTCAAAACAACGTGCGATTTGCGACTCAAGCAATACTAGTAGTGCATTTAAATCCACAGGGATAATGTCTGTTGTACGAATGCTCGCTAAATCGTCAGCGTTTGCTAACCAACGGCTACTAAAGTCCCACCCCGACTCACAAGCCGCACGAATGTGCTGATAAAAGGTTCCGCTGTCCGTAACCGCTGCGGCTAATTCTATATCCTCAATAAAAGACTCTGGGCGCGGTGCTGCAAGCGGATCCCAATAGCGATTCAGTGTGCCCCCACATGGCATGTTGACGACTCGGTACTGCGCTTTTTTATCCGTGCAACTCAAATCCTCTCCGGTCTGCCAAAACTGATGTTCTTTCAGTAATGCCTGAGTAACTCGCGACAGCCACTGCTTATCATGAGATTTTTCCTGCCACAGTAAATCAACCATTAATGCCGTTACAGGTGGCTGGGAGCGACTTTGGTAATAATCTCGATTACCGTTAGGTACATGTCCAATACGATCAATAAGACTCACAAAGTTATCTAACATTCCCTCAACGAGATCGCTTCTGTTCGCATCCAAAAGCCCGAGTGCCGTAAAGTAGCTATCCCAGTAATAAATCTCGTTAAAACGTCCGCCCGGTACAACATACGGATGGGGTAAAGGTAGCAAGGAGCCTTTAGCAACGGTGCTCGGCTTTCTAGATAAACGCGACCACAGCGCACTGATATACTGCTGCGCACTAGTAAAGTCTGGTAAGGCATCTAATTCTTTGTTGGCAACAAAGTCAAAATGCGCATGCACAAATCTAAGTAACGCCTCTCCCGTCGGCTTTTGCATCACATACTGGTTTTCTATCTCTGCGAGCGGAATTTTTGCGATGGCATCTGCAAAAACTTTACTATCTGAAAACAAACCAGCGCTTTGCACCGCCTTAAAAATCTCTGTGGAATAAAAGTTTGATTGGTACTGCATGTAAAACCTCAGCTCACCTTTTGTTGATTTGGCATGTGAGCATGATTTGATTGGCTAGACTCACTCATCGATTTAAAGAAATATAAACACACAGCAATCACCAGCATGGGAATAAGTGCCCCATAAAACGCTTGTTGACCACCAAAATGTTGAAATACTAAACCTGTGATCATTGAACCCGTGCTACCACCCAGCGCTGAAAATACAACGATTAGCCCTGTCATCGACGCGTGCTGTGTAGTGGGTAAACTACTTAGCATTACCGAATTAATCACCGGATAAATAGGCGCCATAAAAAGACCGATCAGCGGCATGAGAAAAGCCACAAGGGGTGCATCAAATAACGAAGAAATAAGCGTTTTCTCAATACCCTCAGTCATCGGTAACGTTAAAATCACTAATCCTGCCATTGCGGCAAGGCAAACATTTAACACCACATACCAATGTACTTTGGTTAGCACAATGCCAGCACCTAGCCGACCAAGTGCTAAGCAAGCAGCAAAAACACTGGTAATTTGCACGCTAATGTTCACCGGTAATGACAAGATCTCATTATTAAAAGTAGGCAGCCAAGTGCCTATACTCTGCTCTATCAATACGTATAAAAATGCGGAAATCACAAATACCAGCACAAGCGGCTTAGCCACAAGCTTTAGCATCGCTATAAATGCAAAGACACTAGACTCGGTGGCTTGCGTTGGCTCTGGCTTTGCAATTGGGGAGATCCAAACAATAAATGCGGTGAAAGCGCTCAGCACAGCTAACACGAAATAGACGTTTAACCAGCCAAGAGAGTTATCGCCGCTGTCAATAAACGCCGCAAAAATCCAATAACCGCCGAGGACCCCTAACATAAACACGCCTTCAATAAAATTAAGCAGGCTTGAATGTTGATTACTCCCTTCAGTAACTTGGCCAACGAGTGCATAAACCGACACTTTGACCACCGCAAATGCCGCACCCACACAAGCAAATACTAATTTAAGAATCCAAAACTCAGCGACCATAGGAGTGATACTGCAAATCAATGCTACGCCCGCGAGCACTGCGGTCAGAGCGATTTTAAATCCGACCCTAGGGATAACCGACGCAACCAGAAATGAAACGATGGCGATGGGAAGATCTTTAAATGCCTCTAAGGTGGCGGCCTGCGCTTTTGTAATGCCGAAGCTATGAATAGACTGCAAGATGACCGTCCCTACACTATTGAGCAAAATAGCAAATAGGAAGTAACTAACGGCCATGGCAAGTATGATACGTGCTCGATTCATTGTTATTCTCGTTAAAACACTGTGATTCCTTTTTAGTCTAGACAGACTTTTTTATTTTTGCAATCGTTTGCATTTTAAATCACATCAAAACAATTTAAGCTAATGATTGTTATCGCATATTGTGCTGCGTTAACTAGATTGTCTGATCACTAATAATGACGGCACCTCTTGAGACGCACATGTCTCACCACTTAGCTGAGAGAGCAGCTTTTCCACCAATAACTGTGCCGCCGCATTGGTGTCTTGTTTAATCGTAGATAGCGCAGGGAAGCTGATCTGTGCCATGGCTATATCGTCAAACCCGACTATTCGTACGTCATTTGGTACGCTAACGTAACGCTCTTTTAGGGCTTTTAGTGCTCCAAGCGCGACCATATCACTACATGCAAAGATCCCATCAAAGATTAGTCCTTGCGCTCGCAACAAAGCGTTTATACTCGCGTAGGCAGCCTCTGAAGTAATGTCGATTTTAATCATTTGCGCTTCTACCTTGGCTTTTTCCACCGCATGGCAAAATCCGCGATAGCGCTCACCAAGTTCGGCATGACCCGGATCGCCCAAAAATAGAAGTTTAGACGCTCCCCTGGCAATTAAGTGCTCCGTTGCGTTAAGGCCACCAATAAAATTGTCACTCCCAACGATAGGATAATTTGCAGAAGTTTTAGGGTCTCCCCATACCACGATCGGCGTGCCAGCTCTTGCAGCACGCTCAATTCGTGCTTGCTCCTTGCCTTGCCCGACAACGATAACTCCATCGGCTCGACGGCCAGAAATAAAATAACCATGCCAGTCTTCCCCCGCCATATAAGAATTGGAGAGCAATAACTCGTAGCCTTTTCGGTTCACTGCACGATTAATATCGCTCACTACTTTAAGTAAAAATGGGTCGTCGACGGATTGTTTGGTTTCGGCTTCGAGATTGATAATAACGGCAATGACTTTGGTTTTTTGCATCCGTAAGCGACTAGCCGCCGCGTTAACACTAAAGTGATGCTCTTTTGCAAGCGCCTGAATGCGCTCTCGAGTTTCCTTTTTTATCAGAGGGTTATCATTGAGTGCACGGGAAGCTGTGGAGGTAGAGACTCCAGCTAGCCTTGCTAGATCCGATAGCTTTAATTGTGTTGTTCCCATCGCAAACCCCTTCTTAGCACACACTATTACATCGCTATTCTTACAATTTTTTGATACTTAAACCATAACTAATTGAATCTCCTACCCTAACTAAGCAGAAAAGATAAGCAATCACTGTAAATTTGTAACGCCTTACATCATTTTATGACAAATTTTTAAACAACATCATTGCAAACGTTTGCATTAAGATCTATTTTAAAAAATAGACAGTCGTTAAATACCAGTCTATGACAACAACAAGAGGGCTTTAGCCGTGATAAAAACTAACTCCTTAAGCTTGATCGCTGCTGCTATAACGCTTGCGTTAAGCGCATCAGCTCAGGCTGAACAACAACCGAACAATAACAAAGAAAAAGTAGAAACCATCATCGTATCGGGTACACCTGGTGGCGCAGGGATCAGAAAAATTGATGCAAGCTTTGCTGTGACTAACATCGATGCCGTGCAAATTGATAAGCTCGCCCCAAAAAGTACCGCTGACTTGCTTAAAGCGGTGCCTGGGATCTGGGTTGAAAGTTCAGGAGGTGAATCCGGTGCCAACGTTTTTGTTCGCGGCTTTCCAGGCGGTGGTGATGCACCATTCTTAACGGTTAATTTGCAAGGTAGTCCTATCTATCCCGCGCCAACGCTCTCATTTTTAGAAAACACCTCGATTTTCAGACTCGATGAAACCATCAGTATGATGGAAGGCCTGCGTGGTGGACCAAACCCCGTGGTGTCTAATGGTCAGCCGGGCTTAACAACTAACTTTCAACTTAAACGTGGCCAAGCTGACACCGAAGGGACGTTTAAATACACCACCACAGACTATGGTCTAAACCGCATTGACGGCGTGTTAAGTGGTGAGATTTCCAATGACCTTTACTACATGGTTGGCGGTTATATCAAACGCTCTTCTGGGATCCGTGATGCGGGCTTTACCTCAGAAAAAGGCCATCAATTCACCATAAACCTAACCAAAGAGTTTGCTGACGGTGAGTTTAACCTTTATACCCGTCAAACTGATGACAGAGGAGCATGGTACCTGCCAACCCCACTTAATGTTGAGGGTGTGGATGCGGGCTTTACTCAGCTGGGAACGAATAATCGCAAAGCGATTATTTATGTCGGTGATGAAAATGCACCGATGAGCGTAGATATGGGTGATGGTCGCGGCTGGAAAGGCCATGTTTCTGGAGGTAGCTTAAAAGTAGAATTCAAAAACGGCTGGCAATTAAATGAGCGCTTTAGCTTAACGCAAGGCGATGCAAATACACTAGGCCTTGTGCCTGCTGGCAGTGCGATGCGTTTAAGTGAAGTGGCGGACAATGGTGAAACCGCAACAGGTAGCGTCACGGGCGATGAATACGCGGGCGATACCATGGTACAACAATATGGTCGCTGGGTTGTATTAAAAGATATCGAAGCTTTCACCAATGACTTAGCCTTAAGCAAAACCTTTGGTGATTGGTCAAGTGCCTTTGGTATTTATACAGCAACTACCTCAGCAAAAGACTGGTGGAGCTTAGGTAATACCGCCTACCACGTGTTGGAGCAAGGTGGCGAAGCATTGAATGGTATCGCGTGTAATAGCGATGTTGCAGGTTGTGCCTTCAACTACGACATTAACAGTTCTGGTGATGCGACAACGTGGGCCATCTACACTACCCAAAGTTACCAAGCAACGGAAGCCCTTAAGTTAGATTTAGGCTTACGTAGCGAGCAACACGAGGTTGAGTATTCGGTCGACGAAGGTTTAGATGGGGCTATCACCAAAGCGGTTGACTATGATGAACGTAAGACTTCATGGACCTTAGGTGCTGACTATAGTTTGAGCTTAGATTCAGGTGTTTTTGTGCGTATGAACAAAGGCTATAAAATGCCTTATTTCGACGACTTTAGAGATAACTATAGCACCTATGAATCGGGCGAGTCGCTGATTAAAGAAGTCACACAAGCTGAGCTTGGCTATAAATATATGGGTGAAACCGGCGACCTGTTTGTTACTTTATTTACCAACGAAGTAAAAGGCGACACGTTTGTAAGACGCCCAGGAGTACCTGCGGAAATTCTAACCAACGAAGCAACGGGTGTAGAACTTGATTACAGTTACAACCATGAGTCGGGCCTATCGGTAAACTTGAATGCCACATGGCAAGACACTGAAATTACTGAAAGCCCGACCAATGAAGGGAATAAAGCGCAGCGCCAACCTGACTGGATGCTCCGTATTACACCGAGCTATGACTTTGAAATGTCGGGTATGTACGCCACCTTGTATGGCACCCTTTCGGCTGTAGATGACCGTTTTGGGGATAATGAAAATACTGTCGTGTTAGAGGGCTACGAAAAGCTTGATATTGGCCTTATCGTAGAGCCAACAGAGGGCGTAAAATTACAACTAGCGGTAGATAATCTTACTGATAAACAAGGGATCACCGAGGGGGATCCACGTAACCCAGATTCACCTAACGGCCGCTATATCATGCCAAGGAGTGTGAAATTTAGCGTTGCGTATGCGTTCTAGTTGCTGTAACTAAGCGTTTAACATAGCGCTGCCTGCTTATATCAAATCTCTAAGGTTGGTAGCGCTAAAAAGACCTAATACGTTTATTGTGTGCAAATACACTTCAGAACACCGCCTGCGACCCTAAACCTTAGTTATTGTGCCAAGAGAAACCGCCACCAACTTTTCTTCGTCACCGCTTTTCGCATATACCTTACATTCGCATGTCGCCTGACGTTTACCCGAATACAACACGGTTGACTTCGCGATTAGCTTATCACCAATAGCGGGTCTAACATAATTCACTTTATACTCTGAGGTAACACAGCTACCAAGCACCGACGCACCAGCAAAAGTAATACAATTATCAGCTAGATAGCTAACCACGCCGCCATGTGCAAAACCATAGTTTTGTTTAAGATCATCTCGAATAGCAAGGCTTAACTCAGCAACGCCAACCTCAAACACCTCCAACTCAGCGCCTAACAATAAACTAAAAGACTGCTGTGCTAGGATCTCCTTTCCTTCTTCTAACATAGTATTGCTCAACTTTCTCTCCTTAGTAATATTTAAAAATATCAACGCTCAAATAGACTCTACATCGCGAACAGCCTTCACGTTTATAGGTAGCGATATGATTAGCTCAACGCGAATAAAAGCTGGGCTAGAAATATTGCCTATCGCTAGATTTCCATAGATCAATCACAATGTAAACAAGCCGTTATATCAATTTCTTAGCATTATTCTGAATGAGTTTTAATAACAATTAGATTAATTGGTATAAACTTTTCAAAATAATTTAGGACAAGACACTTAAAACCAAAAAGCCGCTTAGCTAGAAACTAAGCGGCTTTTTCTATATTCAAACAAGGGCTGGATTAATCTAACCAGAACTCTTTTTTGAACTTAATACCAAACTCACTGCGGTCATTGCTGCGCATGACACCAACAAAGCCAGTTTGTTGCAGACGACCTACATCATATACTTCGTTTAGCACGTTTTCGCCGTATAGCGTTACTTCCATATCGCCTTCAGCGTTGGTGTATGAAATGTTAAACCCAAGCAGTTCGCGTGATTCAATATGCTCACTAAGAAGTGTTTTTGATTGTCCTTGCATATCTGAGCGGTATGAGTAGCTTGCATTAACTGCAATCGTTGCACCGTGCTCTAAGTCATGGAAGTAAGATGGTGCCACCATCACAGTCCATCGAGGTGTGAGTGCTGGCGCATCGCCTTTAGCAATACCCTTCACCCCCTCATCAACATGGGTAATTTCAGAGTCTAGATAACCAATTGAGCTACGCACCGAGAAATCATCAGTGATTGCTATTGTTGTTTCAAGTTCAATACCTTGCGCTTTTGACTCACCCGCATTTTCCACGATAGTGACAAAGCCACCGCCAGCAGTCGGGTCGTTGAAAGGTAACGCCAGATCGGTGTAATCCGTTACAAATGCAGCAACCATCATAGATACGTTTTCATGCACTTGGCCTTTGAAACCGATTTCGTAGTTAATCGCTTTAGTTTCATCAAACGCTACGAATTGATCTGGACCACCAAATGGACGTGGTGGGAAGCCGCCACTTTGATATCCTTTTTGGACCTGTGCGTAAACATTGATATCGCGAGTTAGCTGGTATGACGCGTTTACGTCCCATGTTACTTCGTCAAAATCTGCGCTTACGTATTTACGAGCACCAAAGCTTGGGAACAGCGCATTTGCCTCTTTTTTGTCTTCAGAGTAACGTAAACCACCACCAATGCTGAGCAGCTCAGTTATGTCAAAGCTTGCATTGATGTAAGCCGCATAGGCATCGGTTTCTTGGTTGATATCAAAGTAACCGTAGCCACCGAAAGAAGCGGTCTGACCATCATTTAATAAACCATTTGGCGTGTTAAAAGGGCTAAATACGAACGGACCAGAGCTGGTAAAACCGTCTTCGTTAAAGTAATAAAGACCCGATACAAAATCCCAAGAGTCATAAGTACCGTTTAGTTGTAGTTCAAATGAGTACTGATCTGCACCGCCTTCTTCTGGGAATTCAGATAGATTAAGTGCTACCGCATCGTCATCTAGGCCGCCGGTATATTCAGAGCTACGCTTGCTTGCGATAAATTTAACCGAGTAAACATCACTTGCTTGCCAATCTGCAGTCACTGAGCCGCCCCAACCAGAATAATCAGTGCTTTCAATGCCTGCAACCGTTGTTGCCAAATCATCAGGATTGTTTGGCAGCATAGATTCATCTAGCAATGGGAAATCACCTTTAGTAGGATCATTCGGGTCAACACGCTCTGTTAATTCGATAGTATACGGTGATTGACCAGACTCGTTTTCAACACCGTCAAATGCGGCAGTGACAACTAAATCATTCGTCGCTTGCCATCTAAGTGCTAAACGACCACTAAACTCTTGCTCTTCGCCGATTTCTTTTTCAGGATTTGCTAAGTTGATTGCTTTACCTACACCATCACGCTCTTTATAAGAAGCACTTGCAGAAAAGCTTAGTGTGTCTGTTAACGTTTGGCTTGTATAAAGATCAGTCGCTAAACGACCGCGAGAACCTATTTTAGCTTCAACGCGTGCAACTTCTTCAGCGCCAGGTTGTTTAGTGATCACATTTACCGCACCGCCTAATGTGTTGCGGCCGTAAAGTGTACCTTGTGGACCACGTAGTACTTCTACGCGTTCAACATTAGGCAGTGAAAGGTTAGAACCCATCTGACGGCCAAGGTATACACCATCTACATAAACACCAACACCAGGGTCTGTTGTGATCACATGGTCTTGTAGACCAATACCACGGATAAATACAGAAGCATGTGCAGCGTTACCTACACCATAACGAGTAATATTTAAGTTTGGAACGAACTTACCAATATCGTCTAGATTGCTGATATTGGCTTTATCAATATCACTAGCACCGATAGAAGTAATCGCAGTAGGCGTTTCGAACAAACTTTCAGTACGTTTACGAGCAGTCACTTCTATTTTTTCAAACACTTGTTTTTCTTGCTCTACATTAGCTTGCTCAGCCAATGCTGTACTAGGAAGGGCTACGGCTGCTAACACTGCAGCTGAAATCGCAGATAAACCAAGGCGAGGTAAAACTGTAATCATATAATCTCCAAAGGAATCACCGTGTGTGTACTAGTTGCGAGAGGTCGCAAACTAGAGAAGTAACAAGCTAGGTGTTATTACTTCTAGCCCTGTAATCCGTAAAATCTAAATAGATTTGGACACTACAAATTTTGGGCATAAAAAAAGATGCACTAGGGGCATCTCTTTCCTCTGGAGGGGTATTATAGTCACAACGGGGATAAATTGAAATAATTATTTAATAAAAATTACTTTTTGGGTTTTTGTAACCATAATAAAACCAATATTAGGAAATTAATTTTTATAAAAAAGCGTTATAGAACAAATAATTATACTGAATAGCAGGATGATATGTTACTAAAGTGAAACTTCTGTCTAGGTTTTTGCCGTGGTTCTAGGTTCATTTGAAAATAACTTCTATTAATGAAGCTGTGAATGGTAAGACTAATTAGTATTAGGCTTAGTGGTAAACGATAGACGAAAAAAAACCAGCATAAGCTGGTTTTTTTATTTGGTGCGAATGGGGGGACTTGAACCCCCACGGCCGAAGCCACCACCCCCTCAAGATGGCGTGTCTACCAATTCCACCACATTCGCAAATTCGGTGTATTTCCTAACGATTAGTTAGGTACGTCAGAAGCTGGATTTTCTTCTGTCGCTGGCACATCATTTGTCGCTGGAACTGTTGTTGCAGCAGCTGGTGCCTCTAGATTTTCCCACTCATTAGTCTTCTTAATCTGACCCGTAGTTAGGTTACCTAGAACAATGCTTAGCACAAAGAAGATCGTTGCTAAGATTGTTGTTGTCTTAGTCATAAAGTTGCCTGCGCCTGATGAGCCGAAAACTGTCGCTGATGCACCCGCACCAAACGAAGAGCCCATATCTGCACCTTTACCTTGCTGAATCAACACCATACCAATTAGTGCTAACGCTACAATTAAGTAAACAACCATTAGAATTTCGTACATTTACTTATCCTTTTGCACTTCTGCATATAGCTGTGAAACTCTCAGGCTTTAGGCTTGCGCCACCGATAAGTCCACCGTCTATATCGTCTTGTGCGAATAACAATTCACTGTTCTGTTCATTAACACTGCCACCGTAAAGAAGCTGCAGTGATTGTGCAATTTGCTTGTCATTTTCTGAAAGCAAATTACGTATAAATTTGTGTACTGCTTGCGCTTGCTCTGGAGATGCTGTTTTACCAGTACCAATAGCCCAAACAGGTTCGTATGCTATCACAGAGTGAGTTAGCGCTGCCACACCTAATTTGGTAATAACCGCGTTTATTTGTCTAGCAACGACTTGCTCTGTCTGCCCATTTTCTCTTTCTTCTTCGGTCTCACCAACACATAAAATTGGTGTCAAACCTTGTTCTTGAGCATGTGCAAATTTGTTTGCAACATCTTCGTCGCTTTCGCCATAAATAGCTCGACGCTCTGAGTGACCAACTAAGGTATATGTTGCACCTAGCGATTTTGCTAGGGACGCCTGAATTTCTCCAGTGTATGCGCCTTCTTTATATTCCGAAACAGTTTGTGTTCCGACAGTAAGCCCTTTACTTGCTGCTTGCTCAATGAGCATGGCAGGAGGAAAAACAATTACATCTGCTTGAAATGTTTGATTGCTTACTGCTTCTGATATTTGGTCAACGAGGGCCTTTGAGCCATTCATTTTCCAGTTACCAGCAACAATTTGCTTTCTAGTTGTCATACGATACTCCGCAGTAGAAAGCGGGTGAGATACTAACTCTACTCACCCGAAGTTACAAGAAATAAATTTAATTTTTGGTTTAATTGCTCACAGATTCAACAACTTCAGCGATTTTTTGGGCAAAATCGATAACTTGCTTCTGTTGCTGAGCTTCAACCATGACGCGAACCACTGGCTCTGTACCAGATTTACGCAATAGCACTCTGCCCTTGCCGGCAAGCTGAGTTTCAACTTCAGCGACGACTGCTTTAACAGCGTCTTGCTCGGTTGGATCATCTTTAGTGCTATAGCGCACGTTAATCATCTTCATTGGGTATTTGCTAAAACCCTCACCCAAATCCTTTAATGTTTTATTCTGCGCAACCATGGCTGCAAGCACTTGTAAGCTAGAGACAATGCCATCACCGGTGCTGATAAGATCCAGATTTAAAACGTGACCTGAACTTTCGCCGCCGATTTTCCAGCCTTTCTCACCAAGAAGCTCCATTACATAGCGGTCACCGACTTTACTGCGCTCAAAAGCAATTCCGCGTGATTTAAGGGCGTTTTCGAGCCCCATGTTAGACATTACCGTACCGACAACGCCGCCACCTAATGTGCCATCGGTATGAGCTTGGCATGCAATAATATAAACAATGTCATCACCATCAAATACATGACCGTCGTGATCGACCATCATGACTCGGTCACCATCACCATCATAAGCGATACCAACATCTGCTTGATGTTCAAGCACGGCTTTTTTCAACGCTTCGACATGCGTTGCACCGCATTTTTCGTTGATGTTGACACCATTAGGTTCACATGCGGTTGTGATCACATCCGCACCAAGTTCACGCATGACACTTGGTGCAATGTGATAAGTCGCGCCATTTGCGCAGTCCAACACCACTTTCAACCCTTCAAGCGATAGCTCTTTAGGAAACTGGCCTTTACAAAATTCGATATAGCGACCATCAGCACTCTCTAGACGCTTAGCTTTACCGAGTTTTTCGGACGCGACACACGTCATCGGTTCATCCAGCTTTGCTTCTATTGCAAGTTCCACCTCGTCAGGGAGCTTTTTACCATCGCCACCAAAAAACTTGATGCCATTGTCATGGTATGGATTATGAGATGCGCTGATCACAATACCAGCCTCAGCTCTGAACGTTTGTGTCAAGTAAGCAACAGCAGGTGTCGGCATAGGCCCCAATAAAATCACATTGATCCCCGCGGCAATTAACCCAGCCTCTAACGCGGTTTCAAGAAGGTAGCCAGAAATGCGGGTATCTTTGCCAATAATTACCTTTTTGGTACCACGCTCAGACAGCACTTTTCCAGCCGCCCAGCCTAGCTTCATTGCAAATTCAGGCGTAATTGGGAACTCGCCCACCATGCCCCTTACACCATCCGTACCGAAGTACTTTCTTGTTGTCATTGAGTAACTCCATTGACCGACGCTAGCCATACATTAAGCGCGTCGCTTGTTTCTTTTACGTCATGAACACGAATTATGTGCGCGCCTTTCTGCGCACATATCAATGCACCAGCTAGACTCGCAGCTACGCGCTCATGCGTTTCCCGAGTGAGTAGTTGTCCAAACATGGACTTTCTAGAGAGGCCTGTCAGAATAGGCAAATTGAAAGCGTGAAACTTATCCAACCCACCTAATATCTGAAAGTTATGCTCTAGAGATTTACCGAAGCCAAAACCAGGATCTAAAATCAGCCGATTGATATTAATCCCAGCTTGCTTGCACGCACTGATCCTAGCTTCGAAAAACTGACTGATGTCTGAAAATAAGTCATCATAGTGAGGGTTATTTTGCATTGAGCGAGGTTGACCTTGCATATGCATTAAACAAATTGGTACATCACTGTATTGAGCTGCGACTTCAAGCGCGCCTGGCTCTTGCAACGCTCGAACATCATTAATGATATCAGCGCCAGCCTCTATTGCTTGTTTCATTACCTCGGCTTTACTAGTATCTACCGAAATCACACAGTTAGAGTGTGTGCGAATTGCTTTAATAATCGGTATTACGCGCTGTAATTCTTCTTCTAATTGTACGTCTGGCGCGCCGGGACGAGTGGACTCTCCACCTATGTCTAAGATGGTAGCGCCTTGTGAAAGCATTAAATTTGCTTGCTCGATTGCGCTATCAAGGTGAGTAAAATGTCCACCATCAGAAAATGAGTCGGGAGTAACATTTAAAATCCCCATTACCTGAGGCTTATCTAAACTAAGGGTGCGCCCTTTGGGTAAACGTAACTCGTACATTCTATACCTATTTCTGTAGTCTAAGTTTGGCGATAACGAAAGGCTTATAGCAGTTGATTTAAGTTCTCGCATCGAATGTCATAAAACTTATATCAACTGATACAAAAAAGCCCCGATTGCTCGGGGCTGTCGTATTCTACCTAATCTTACGATTTGTCATCAAGCTCTGAGTTTGATGATGTGTCGTTTGACTGCTCTTCTGCTGGTTTTTCAGCTTTAGGCTCAGGCTTTATGTCTGTTGCTTTTGCAGATTCTGCTTTTTTCTCTGGCTTAATGTCATGTGCATCCCTTGGTGGACGAACATCACGACGCTCCATTAGATCATCAATCTGCAATGCATCAATCGTTTCGTATTTCATCAACGCATCTTTCATCGTGTGAAGAATATCCATATTATCTTTTAGGATTTGCTCCGCACGTTGGTAGTTGCGATCGATGAAATCTTTAATTTCAGCATCAATAAGCTTAGCGGTTTCATCTGACATACCTGACATGCGGTGAGAACCACCACCCATGTACATCTCGCCTTGCTCTTCTAAGTACATCTGTGGACCAAGTTTCGGACTTAAGCCCCACTGAGTAACCATTTTCTTAGCAATATCGGTTGCGCGCTCAATATCGTTGCTCGCGCCTGTTGTTACTTTGTCATCGCCGTAAATCAGCGCTTCAGCGATACGACCACCGTATAAACTCGAAAGCATAGATTCTAGGTGTTGCTTAGAGTGACTTACACGGTCTTGCTCCGGTAAGTACATTGTTACACCTAATGCGCGACCACGTGGAATAATCGACACTTTATATACAGGATCATGCTCAGGCACTAAACGACCAACAATCGCGTGACCGGCTTCGTGATAAGCCGTCATTTCCTTCTCTTGCTCGCTCATCACCATGGACTTACGCTCAGCACCCATCATGATTTTATCTTTCGCGGCGTCAAATTCCGCCATACTTACCTTACGCTTGTTGCCACGAGCGGCAAACAGTGCAGCTTCATTCACAAGGTTAGCTAAGTCAGCACCAGAAAAGCCCGGCGTACCACGCGCAATCACAGACGCTTCAACATTATCGTCTAAAGGCACTTTACGCATGTGAACGTTTAAGATTTGTTCACGGCCACGAATATCCGGAAGACCGACCACTACTTGGCGATCGAAACGACCAGGACGTAATAATGCAGGGTCTAGTACATCAGGACGGTTAGTAGCAGCAATAACGATAATACCTTCGTTACCCTCAAAGCCATCCATTTCTACAAGCATTTGGTTAAGTGTTTGCTCACGCTCGTCGTGACCACCGCCCATACCTGCGCCACGTTTACGGCCTACCGCATCGATTTCATCGATAAAGATGATACAAGGCGCAGCTTTCTTTGCCTGTTCAAACATGTCACGAACACGAGATGCACCAACACCAACAAACATTTCTACGAAGTCAGAACCGGAAATGGTAAAGAATGGTACTTTTGCTTCGCCAGCAACGGCTTTAGCAAGTAGGGTTTTACCCGTACCTGGAGGACCAACCATCAACACGCCTTTCGGAATGCTACCGCCCAACTTTTGGAACTTTGACGGGTCACGCAAGAAATCTACTAGCTCAGTAACATCTTCTTTCGCTTCGTCACAACCAGCAACGTCCGCAAATGTTGTCTTAACTTGGTCTTCGCTCATTAATCGAGCTTTACTTTTACCAAACGACATTGCGCCTTTGCCGCCACCGCCTTGCATTTGGCGCATGAAGAAAATCCATACCCCGATAAGCAGTAGCATTGGGAACCAAGAAATAAAGATATTCGCAAGGAAAGATTGCTCTTCCGGTGCAACACCTTTGATATTCACGTCGTTCTTAAGTAAGTCATTAACCAAATCCAAATCAGTTAATGGAATTACTGTTTGAAAACGATCTCCACTCGAACGAACGCCACTAATCACGCCGGTTTGACGATCAATACTGACTTCTCTTACAGAGCCATTGCGCACATCCTTTACAAATTGTGTGTAACTCGTTTGGCGATCATACTGTTCGCCACCGTTAAAGCTCTGGAACACAGTCATTAGCACTACTGCAATCACTAACCAGAGTATTAGATTTTTAGCCATATCGCTCAAGGAGTTAACCTCTTGTATCCAAAAAAATTCAAATTCAACTTGATGCTTTCCAACTGTACTACAGTTTGTAGCCCGTCGCCACTACATATACTTCGCGTGAACGAGGGCGAGACGCTTTTGGTTTACGGATCTTTACGACCTTAAAACAATTACGTACCTCTTGTACAAATTGATCAAAGCCTTCTCCTTGGAAAACTTTAACCGCAAATGCACCGTTTGGTTTTAGCACTTGATGGCACATATCTAATGCTAGCTCGACCAGATACATACTGCCAGATTGATCGGTTGACATATTTCCGCTCATATTTGGTGCCATATCAGAAAAAACCACATCAACATTCTTGCCGTTTATTCTATCCAGTAATGCATTTAATACCGCTTCTTCTCTGAAGTCCCCCTGAAGGAAATCGACACCCGCTAATGAGTCCATCGGTAAGATATCACAAGCAATAACTTGCCCGTCAATATCTACCTGCTCTGCGAGATACTGCGACCAGCTCCCCGGAGCAGCCCCTAAATCAACTACCGTCATTCCTTTGCGGATCAATTTATCCTTTTGCTGGACTTCTTCCAGCTTAAAAACCGCTCGTGAACGATAGCCACGTTTTTGGGCTTCATGTACATACGGGTCTTCTACGTGTTCTTTTAACCAACGTTTCGAACTGGCGGAATGTTTTTTATTTGCCATATTAACTACAACTCATTAGTAATATTGTCTAGATGGCGTTAGAATATCGATAATTCAAGCCTTTTAATAAATAAGATTGTATCAATATGACCTTATCAAATAAACAAAAGCAGTTCCTAAAAGGGCTAGCTCATTCTTTAAACCCTGTTGTTCTTCTAGGCGCAAACGGCCTAACCGAAGGCGTCATGGCTGAAATTGAGCAAAACCTGAACATTCACGAACTCATCAAGGTAAAAGTACCAACCAATGATCGTGAAACTAAGAAACTGATTTTTGAAGCAATTGTTCGTGAAACAAATGCACATAAAGTACAAACCATTGGCCATATCATTGTATTGTACCGCCAAAGCGAAGACAAAAAGATCCAGTTACCTCGTAACTAATCTTTGTTGTCTGCGACGTTTTCATCAGAAGACGTCGCAATCTCTTGTAATAAACTCGCTTCTTCTGCTTTTACTTTCTTAATTTCCTGCTCACTCACCTGAGGCATTAATTTCTTCTCAAGCGCCAATGCGTCAACAATAAAGTCGTTCGTTAGCTGATTAATAATGCCACTCTCTGCATTTAACAGTAGACTAAACCCAATTCCAAGCTCTGGAATAATCACCACATCGGTACGATAACCTTGCACCCAGCCGCTATGGTAATAGAGCAGTTTGCCATCATAGCGATAAATTCGCCATCCAAGTCCATAGTAAGCTTCTTCTACATGACTACGCCAAACACGCCTGCGCAGCTCACGTTTCGTCAACGTATACGGCACTGATTGCTTACTCAGAGCATCTGGTGATAAAACACTTGGATACATACCTAATTGTGCTTTTAACCACTGCGCCATATCAGCAGCACTGGCGTTTACACCAGCTGCGGGGAGTACTTTATAATAATGCGGCTTTAATTTAGCGGTATGCCAACGCTTTCGCCCTCTGACATGCGGCCACGCAAAATTATCATTTTTTGTCATTTGCTCGTAACCAAGACCGGCGTCATACATATTAAGAGGCGCGAAAACAAACTCTTCCATCCAAGTTTTGTAACTAATATTCGTCGCCTGCTCGATAACATCTCCAATCAAGCTAAACATGACATTTTGATAACCATAACACTCCCCGGGCTGACATAACGCTTTGACTTGCAGTAAGCGCTCAACAATTTGTGGGTAGTCCATGCGAGACTCGATTAAATTATCGTAGGCATTAGGCACTAAGCCACTCGAGTGACTTAATAAATGATAGAGCTTAAGTTGGCTATAATCACCTTTGGCGACTTGCGGCAAATAGCTACCCACTCTATCGTCAATATTAAAATACCCTTCGCTCGCCAATTTAGCCGTCAGACTTCCTGCAAACGTTTTTGAAACCGATGCCAAGCGAAAGCGAGTTTGTTCGTTGACCACACTTCCTTGTCGACTTTTTGTCTTGCCAAAACCTTCTGCGTAGCTGCCGTGCTCGACATGCACGACGGATAAAGCAGCACCGGGCACCGATTTTTCTTTTAGTTTGCGCTCGACTTGCTTAGAATAGCTCTTTAAAAATTGTGACCATTGCTGGTTTGGGGTTTTTGCAATCGTTATTTTTGGATAACTAATGCAAAAAAAACAAACTAATGTGAGAATTAGCGACTTCATAATGACTCATTTCATTAACACTCGCCCGCCATACTAACATGATGAATTGGCGGAACTCACTAAATATAAGAAAATAACTGTTTAATTGAGGTATTTTAATGCGTTTAGTGCTAGCAGCTCTATGTACAAGTCTACTTTTTGGATGTGTCACCACAGCGCCATTAGCGCCAAAGTTAGATGTACCTAAGAAGCCACTACTAAAAAAGTCTGTTTATCAAATCAGCTATAGTACCGAACTTAATTCCGCACGAATTAAATCAGTGCAATTGCCCGCTCACCCACTTGCTCAAGGTGACACAGTCTACATCAATGCCGATAAGGTAAGCTTGACTGATACACTGAGAAAGCAGATTGTTGCTTTACTTGAGAAAAAAGGCCTGAAAGTTGTTGCAGCTAAAAACGCAAACTACACGCTAACGATTCATCAACTTGATTTGGAATTTGCAGCTAATAAAACGTACGCACTGGATAGGCCAAGAAATCCACATCCACATATTGCTGAACTTGCTCAAAATTCGCCAGCATTTCAATGTACTAATATTGTAGCCTCTGTCAGTATGCGTTTGGCACACCAAGCATCATCCGATGTTGTCTGGTTTGCTAAATCTTCAGTAGATAGCGCGGGCTTCCAAGGTATCCCTTTACAATTCACCTTTACCGAGGTGGAGAAAATAGAAAATGAACACGATGTACTGTCGTTTATCGTCGCACAAAATACCGACGAGGCACGCCGTCAGCGTGGCGAGAAGCCCGTTGATATTCCTCCTTACAAGGTAACTAAAACGGTTTCACCGCTTGAGAAAACCGCTGGTGCATGTACCCAAACGGAAGTATCAGCGTTAACAGCGGATATGCAAAAACACTTGGCCGAGAGTTTAATTGAAAAGCTAAACGTTAAGTAATATAAGTACTCGCCAGTTTGACAGAGGTCAACTGCAAGCTGGCGCTACACTTATTTACAGACAATGACGCTTTTAGGATTATACTCGACGCAGAAAAATAAAAAGTTCGGAGTAAAGACATGGAGCAATACGGCACAATCTTATTGGTTGAAGATGATACTTCATTGGCGCAATGGGTCGCCGAATATCTTGATAACCAAGGCTATAAAACACATTGCTGCTATCGCGGTGATGAAGTTATTGAACGTGTTAAGTCACTAGACCCCGACCTTGTTTTACTCGATCTTATGCTCCCAGGTAAGGACGGTATCAGCGTATGCCGTGACTTGCGTCAGTTTTATAACAAGCCTGTTATTATGCTCACTGCCAAAGATGAAGAAATGGATGAAGTCATCGGTTTGGAAGTCGGTGCTAGCGATTACGTTATCAAGCCTGTTCGTCCTCGTGCCTTACTCGCTCGAATCAAGGCAAATGTGCGCGCTGCACAAGAAAAACCCCAAGATCGTCACGCAGCCAATCACGAACTCGTAGTTGGACAGTTATGTATCGACACTCAAGCTCGTAAAGTCAGTGTTGCTGGCCAAGAAGTCATCGTTTCTAGTGCTGAATATCTACTACTGCAATTTTTAGCCAGTCACGCTGGTGAAGTTGTCTCTCGCGATGCAGTATTTAAAGCGACAAAAGGAAGAGAGTATGACGGCCTCGATAGAAGCGTTGATGTGCTCATTTCTGCCCTACGGAAAAAGTTTAATGATGATCCTCAAAACCCAGAAAAAATTAAAACGGTGTGGGGTAAAGGATATCTACTCGTGCCATCAGCTTGGTAATGAAGGTCGCAAGCTAATATCGTGAAGAAACTCTACATCTACTTACTCGCTGGTGCATTGATTTCAATCTTTGCACTGGGTTGGGTGATCGACACCTATAATCAGCAAACCGCTCCCTTAGAAGATAGTTTTGAGTGGCAAAGCAAACTGATCACCGGCCTTGCGAAGCAAGTTGCAAATATTGAGCAGAAAGAGCGCGAAAATGCAACGACTTTAATTGCCCAACAATTCGACATCAACATTCGGTATAAAGATGGCGATACTTTAGCCATGCCGCTCGAATTAAAGCAACAGATGTTACAACCTGATGGGTTAGTGATAGAGAACGAGAATGTATATCTGCTAAAAACAACCCCTGAAATGGCGCCTGATTACGTTGAACTTGAATGGGAGCCTCAGGTTGAACAGGCAGATTACGACGTATTGCTAACGTTATTTTTCTACGGTGGCATTTGCGCAATATTATGGTTTATTCTCTCTCCGTTAGTTAAACGCTTGATCGTTCTCAACACTGCAGCAAAGCACTTTGCCAGCGGTAATCTAAGCGCGCGCATCGCCCCCAATCATTTCACTTACATCCGTGACTTAGAAAATACCTTTAATCGCATGGCAAGCCAAATAGAGAAGTTAATGGCTGAGAATAAGCTAATGGCCTCCAGTCTTTCTCATGACATTCGAACACCTGTTGCGTGTTTAAGATTTGGCCTAGATGCAGCTTTAGATGAAAGTGATATCGATGCTATTCACGACTATTTAACGCGCATGGAAAAAGATCTAGATCAAATGGAAGATATGCTCTCGAGCTATCTATCTTTTGCGACGCTTGAACAAAAGTCTCATTTACTCAAGCACGAAGTAACAACCCTATCTCGCTATGGTCAAGATCTGATGCAGCAAATGCAACCAAAGCTGCAAAAGAACCAGCTGTCTGGTCGGGTAGAAATTCCTGAACACTTAATGATCCATGGTGACTTACATTGGCTTGCACGAGCAATAAGTAATTTGATCAGCAATGCCTGTGATTTTGCTACTGCCAGTGTGTTATTAAGTGCACACCGCACTGAGCATTGGCTCATTATTACCGTTGAAGACGATGGCCCGGGGATCGCGAGACAAAATTGGGATAAAGTCTTTAGTCCTTTCTTTCAAGAGCAAACTCATCGCAACCGTGCAGGTAAAAGCTATGGCTTAGGCCTTGCAATCGTTGCAAAAGTTATGGATTGGCATCATGGTACAGCCACCGTTAGCCAGTCAGAACGATTAGGTGGCGCAAAATTTGTGCTTTCGCTACCCTGTAAAGAAAAATAATTATTGTAAATAAGTCGCTACACGTCGACTTACTCTATATAGAAATAATCGTGAAAACATTAGCTTATAAGCTAAGCTTTGCTTTTTGAGTGCAACAACTTAATTACGGCTAAATATCAGGCTAAAACTTGCGCTAAATCAAGGTAATTTACTCTTTTTATTTCTTTTTAATTACAGTAGATTGTCAGCGCCGTTAGAAATTTTTAGAGAAGTATAATAATTATGAGCAATGTCCGAGGAGAGTTCAGCTCTCGCTTTGGTTTTATTATGGCCGCCGCAGGGTCGGCGGTAGGTTTGGGAAACATTTGGGGGTTTCCAACACAAACGGCATCCAATGGTGGTGCTGCGTTTGTTTTAGTTTATCTGGTTTTGGCTTTTTGTCTTGCCTATCCAGCACTAATGGCAGAACTCGTCATTGGTCGTCACGGCCAAGCAAATGCCGTATCTTCACTGCGCAAACTAACAAATACAGCATGGCAAAGTAAGCTTGCTTTTGTTGTAGGATTCGGCGGCATAATTTGTGCGGGTCTTATTTTAAGTTTTTATGCCATCGTGGCTGGATGGATGTTTAGCGCAACACTTGAACCCATCGCGGAAGTTGCATCAATGACTCAAGCGCAATCTTGGCTTGCTGATTCGTCTATGTCGCGCAACATCGTCTTTACAGCCGCCTTTATTGCACTCACCGTGCTTATAATTAGTAAAGGCGTAGAAAACGGGATTGAAAAGTGGTCAAAGCGTTTGATGCCTGCACTTATCGGTATTTTATTCTCATTAATTGCGTACGTATTAACCCAAGAAGGTGCTGTTGAAGGTCTTAAGGTGTATCTTGTTCCTGACTTTTACTCTGTGCTTAATCCGCAGTTACTCGTTGATGCCCTAGGACAAGCATTTTTCTCGCTTTCGCTTGGTACCAGCGTGATGATCATTTACGGCTCATACATAAGTAAAAAAGAGAATTTAGTTTCACTTGGTGCAATGGTTACCTTAATCGACGTCTTTATCGCATTCATTGCCGGCTTACTTATCATTCCCGCTATGTATGTCGCGCAAGCGCAAGGTGTAGAGATTTTTGCAGCTGACGGCTCACTGCTTAATGAAGACACCTTAGTGTTTCAAGTATTGCCAGCATTGTTTGATAGCATGGGGAGTATTGGCCTTTTGGTAAGCTTCGCTTTCTTTGCGCTGATGAGTATTGCCGCACTCACCTCTTCTATTTCGATGCTAGAAGCGCCCGTATCCTATGCTGTTGAACGTTTTGCATTGGGCAGAGTACAGGCCACCTGGATCATCGGTACTCTGGTAACAGCTGTGAGCTTCACCATTTTGGTAAACATCGAAACCCTGTTCGGCTTTACTGTTAGCCTAACAACGAAGTTTGGTCAGCCACTACTTGGCATGCTGTGCTGTGTATTTGTCGGTTGGATTTGGCACAGAGCAAAACTGCTTAAAGAAATTGAATCAGGATGCCCGGAAGTTGGCAGTAGTTTCTTCTGGAAAGTATGGCCTTGGTACATCCGCTTCGTTTGTCCAATAGCCATTGCTGCGGTATTTTTAAATTCACTTTAATTTCGCTCATAAAAAGAGGCTACTCATAGCCTCTTTTACTTTTTCACAAATAGCATATCCTGATGCGGGATCCCATCTTCTAGATAATCTTCACCTTGCTTCACAAAGCCGAGTCCAGTATAAAATTTGTCTAAATAACACTGCGCAGAAATAGCTAAAGTCTCATGAGTAATATCCGTTTCACAACAAGCAATCGCGCGATGCATAAGTTCATGTGCAACGCCCTGCCCTCGCAGCATTGGCGAAACGATAACACGGCCAATGGAAGCAGTAGTTGCGGATTTTCTATAACAACGTGCATACGCTAAAATTTGTTCATCTTTAACTAAAAATAGGTGTCGAGTTTCAGGCGCCCTATCGATATCATCAATTTCTGGATAGGGACATGCTTGTTCCACAACGAATACCTCCACCCTTAGCTTTAAAATCTCAAAAAGCTCATCTTTAGTGAGCGCATCATAACTTTTAATTTGCCAATTCATATTATTCTCTGTCATACCAATTAGCTTAATTAAGACTAATTGGTATCCTTTATGCTTAAAATAAAAACGCCCAGACAAAGCTGGGCGTTTTAGAGTAAATTAAGTGATTATGAGAACAGCCGCTCCAACTGATCGCACAATTGAGAGATATTTACGTGATCGTGCTCAATCGTTAGATCGACGTAACCATCCCCTCGAAACGCTCTGTCTAACTCTATCAGTACATGAGTACGATGCGCTTCAGGTACAAACGAAAGCTCAACTTCTTGTAGTCCAAATAATGCACGTGAGTTTGGTCGGTATTCTAGTTCTTGGTAACAACCAGAAACAGACTGAAACTCAGACGCTCGTAAATAGCCCTTTTCTACATCCGCTTTTACTAAATGGAAACCTAAACGCTCCATCGCTGTCATACATGCTTTCACTGCTTCATTTGGATAAATGTGTAAAGCATCTTTGTCTGACGGATCGATTGCTAAATCAATGTCTAAGCCAGTTTCAATCCAAACATGACAACGGTTGAAGCCTGCATTGATTTCTGTGATTGGTGTTTCTGAATGAAGTCGAGCTTCAAAAGGAATAACTTTTTCTTCGCCTGGGCCTATCGTGAAATTATTACCTACACGCCAACGGTCAATAACATGATTACTAAAGTATTCTCCGTCTTCCCCTTCAACCTTAACTCTTGTCATTAGCGCAAGCTCTAAACCTGTTACTTCTTGGCTAACGTCACCGCCTTTTACTACAATTTGCGCTTGAAATTTCTGTCCCGGGTGCAAATGCTCTGTTTCCAATACAGTATCTACTTTTGCCGCACCGATACCGACAGATGCTAGGATCTTCTTAAACATTACGTCTCCTGTCCGGTATGTCCTTACCTGCATCATAACCATATTTTTTCCAACTTGTCAGCGAAAATTTATAATTTATATATCAGGAGGTTTTGGTACACTGCTCATATCTTGGATAAAAATTTAAAGTTATGGAACTGCTCTATTTTGCTGTCGCATTTGCATGCGGATTTTCTGTTTATCAATTAAAGCTTCCTCCTTTGATTGGTTTTTTGATGGCAGGCTTTGTCTTAAACCTACTTGGCCATAAAACCACGGATTTACTTACCCAACTGGCAGATCTTGGTGTAACGCTGCTGCTTTTCAGCATCGGCTTAAAGTTACGAGTTGGTAACTTGATAAAGCCTCAAGTTTGGGCGCCAGCGAGTATGCACATCATTACCAGTACGGCGTTTTTCGCTAGCCTGTTGTTGATGCTAGGGGCGATGAGCCTACCTTTATTTACTAACCTAGACTGGCAAAGCGCTTTATTGGTTGGTTTTGCATTTAGCTTTTCCAGTACCGTTTTTGCGGTAAAAGTGCTGGAAGAACGCGGTGAAATGGCAAGTCTTCACGGTAAAATCTCAATCGGTATTTTGGTTATGCAAGATATCTTTGCGGTTATCTTTCTCGCCGTCAGTACGGGCAAAGTACCCAATATTTGGGCACTGGCACTGCTTGTAGTGCTACCGCTTGTACGTCCAGTTATGTTTTGGGTATTAAGCCGTTCAAAGCATGGTGAGTTACTCCCTCTTTTTGGCTTCTTCTTTGCGTTAGTCGCAGGTTATCATGCCTTTGAATTTGCGGGTCTCAAAGGTGATCTCGGTGCGCTGATCATGGGTATGATTTTTGCCCCACATAAAAAAGCCGGTGAGTTATCAAAATCACTACTGAATGTAAAAGACATCTTGCTTGTTGGCTTTTTCTTGAATATTGGTTTAAATGCCACGATTACACTGGACGCACTTTTAATAGCGATTCTACTGGTAATTGTTCTACCGATTAAAGTCTCACTTTATTATCTCTTCACCAATATGTTCAAATTGCGTGCTCGTACATCGCTATTGAGCGCTTTTACACTCACTAACTATAGCGAGTTTGGTCTTATCGTGTGTGCTGTTGCATCTGCTTCTGGTGCGGTTGCTCCTGACTGGTTAGCAGTCGTGGCTATTGCTGTTTCTATTACTTTTGTGATTGCGTCTCCGCTAAACAAACGCTCGAACGAAATCTACGTTAAATTAGAGCCTTGGTTATTAAAGTTTGAAAGTCAAGACCGCTTAGAAGAAGAGCTCCCCGTAAACCTGACCGATACAAAAATCGTAATATTTGGCATGGGAAGAATTGGAACAGGTGCTTATGAAACGATACAAGCCAGTTTCCCTGATACCGTTGCGGGTGTAGATATTAAGCCTGAGGTGGTTGAAAAACATGTTTCCAGAGGCCGCAGAGTATTGACCGCTGACGCAACCGATCCTGACTTTTGGCAACGTGTAAATCATTCTGAAGTAGAAATGGTAATGCTCGCGATGCCAAAGCATATGCAGAACATTTACGCACTAGAGCAGCTCAAAGCATCGGGTTATAACGGCCAAGTTACCGCCATTGCGAACTACCCTGATCAACAGAAGGAATTAGAAGAAATGGGCGTGAATTCTACCTATAACTTCTACCTTGAAGCAGGTAGTGGTTTTGCAGAACACGTAAAAGAGAAATTATTTACTTAAATTAGATATTGGTTCTCAGTATCATAATTGGTACTGAGAACTATTTTCATATTCAGATCATTATGTTACGTCTAGACGTCTATTTTCATTGTTTCATTCCTCTCATTATTCGATTTACAAAGCTTTACATCCAAGATGGTAATTTGCCCCCACTTCAGAGTAAACTGATCACATCGGACATGGCGTAAGTATCTATTTTATGAACATAAATTGATACCGAATGCCTTTTGAACATCGCGTCACTGGATTGTGAACAAGCTATACCTTTGGGGGTTTTATGATTAAGAATAAATCTAATGGTCAATTTTCTGCAGTAGTGGATGACGTTAAGGCTGCGCCTTTTTCAGACCTCCAAGAAAGGCTAGACGCAATTCAGGACAGCGGCATGACAGCGCTGGCAATTCGCAATATCCTGTTTCATAAAATGCTCGATATGCATGCGGTACCAAACGATCATTATTTAAGAGATGAAGAAACTCCGAGCCGTTTAGACGATCCTAAAATAATTGAGAAGTTAAATGAGCTGGGCTTTTTCCGCAGCAAGCCTTCATCGCAACTACACTAGTAAAGATTTAGGGAGCCTACTCTCCCACATAGGCTGACAATGCCCGTCGTCAGCCTATTTTCCTCTTCCAAGCACAAGCTTTCACCTCTTTCACAAGCATCCTAATAAAGTAATAAATAGCGTAAGCTATTACGGTGATTAGCAACACCAATTTTTCCCTGCAAAGAAGTAGAGCTGAGTAACCGAGATCAGTCACCCTGCGGAGATTTAAGTGGCGGGTTATTTTTCTTTTTCGGTAATAACGTTTTCCAAGCCTGCTTGAATGGCTTCAAGTAAATTGCGGTCAGTGAATCATGCCCTGCATCATATTGCCCAACACCAATGGTAATTTTACCCGCACTCGAGGCCTTAATAAGCGAGCCATACATACGGTCCCAAATGGCTAGTGCCGAGCCTAAATTGGTATCAAAATGGATTGGATTATCACTGTGATGCACTTGATGTTGTGCAGGACTAATAAACCAATTTTCTAGCCTATCACCCCAACTCAGCCATATATGTGAATGCCTTAAATTGGCCCCAAAGATATTAAATAAAAAGACAAACGCATTCGCACCAAGAATATCGTACATACTCAAGCTGCTGCCAAATACGTAATACCCTATTCCAACTACAATTCCTTGAGTTAATGCCATACGACAGGCGTACAGGTAGCTTTCAACGGGATGTGAGCGATAAATGGTAAAGGGGGTTAGGACTTTTGCAGAATGGTGCACCTTGTGAAACTCCCAAAAGAATGGGATTTTATGTAGGATCAGGTGCAGCAAGAACCGAGTGAAGTCATCGACTATAAATAAAAATAACGTAAATAGTCCAATCACCAGCCATTCTGGCGCTTCAATATGTAACGCTGGACCAAAAAGCGCTTCAAGCCCCCCAGATAACCCCAACGCCACCGGTACCATAGTCAACACGATAGGCGTGAACGTCGCCACCTTTATCAATCGATTTGTGACCAATAAACAGTAATCGAGCTTGGCGCTTTTGCACCACCACACTTGCTTGGGAAACAGAAACTTTAAAAAACCTTTACCAGAGCGCACTTTTTCTGTGGCGATATAAACAGGAACAGCCATCAAAATGGCACTAAACAAGTATGGCAAATACACTCTTTTATTGGCATCGAACAAGTAGCCAGGGAGTTCAGTAATGCTTTGCCATAATTGCTCTAACATAGTCATTTCCATCAAAAAGAAATAATGAGTTCATATATTTTTGGAATAGCTCCATAGGCCTTACGACAGGCGCCATGAAGCTGCGGCCCTTATTTTAAGAGCCGCATAGACAATCAATTAAAACTGGTATTTATAGCCTAAACTAAATTGTCTTGGTTTGCCTGGGCGCGCGCCATACGGGCGGCGACTGACAATTTCTGCTTCATCGAACAAGTTATCGATTTTAGCATAGATTTGACCATACTGGCCTAGCTCGTAACTTGCAGATACATCAACGATGGTTGTGCTAGGCACCTTTGCGCCTTCAAGTACAAGCTCAAAGTCTTCAGTGCTTCTGCCAGCAGCTTCGCTCATCTCACTGATGTATTTGATGGCTACGTTAACTTTCCAGTCACTTGCTGCAAGGCCAATATTAAAAGTGGCTTGATGAGATGGTAAATACGGAAGCTCATCACCATTTTTAATATAACCCCATTGTGCGAACGTTGTCGCACGCTCATTCTGGAATTCACCTTTCGTATAGGTGTAGGTGAGACTATAAGGGATATCCAGTTGAAGGTTCAAAGGGTAACGTTGTGCAAACTGCATTTCGAGACCGTAAACATCCACCTCACCGCCACTGAATTGCTGATCTTGCTGGTCATTAACACCACAATTAGACTGACCACAGCTTTCGTTCAGATTCTCATAATCATTGAAAAAGCTCACAATCTCAAACTGAGTCACACCATCATTAAAGCGCCCACCAAATTCGTAGTTAACACTCTTCTCAAGCTCTATATCTGGATCTTGTTGTGGTGAAGAAGGCACAAAACCTTGGTGCACACCAAATAAAAGACCGGCATCATCAGAAAGTTGATAGAAACCACTTAGGCTAGGTAGCCAAATACGGGTGGTTTTATCAATCCAAACATCGGCATCTTTATTATCTTGGTAAGACATGTCCATCAGCTCGCCACGAAGGCCGAGGCCCAAAGTCAACGCATCAAGTTGTACTTTATCTTCTAGATATACCGACCACGCTTTGGTATTTTCAGTATTCAGTGATGTAAACTGCTTTGAACCCTCTAGCAACACAGGTGAACCACCTTCCATTGCATACGCTTGCTCAAAGTGTTTGCGCTCAATTTCATCTTCGTGGAAACGCACACCAACTGCGACGTCATGAGTTAAATTAAACAGGCTAAAGCTGGTATTGGCATCGACTTGAAGACCTTGAGAGAAATACTCACGGTCATTAGTTCCCATATTCAAAAAGATATTTGAACCTGCAACGACAGAGTCCCTTGCCCCTGTGATCACGCCGTACTCATTTGCAAAAGCCTCTGGGTTTGCCATGATTTTTGACAGTGATGGTCCACTTTTGCTCCCCACACTATTGAGCTTGAGCCAAGCTCGCTCATAGTCATTACGGTACAATCTTGTTGTAACGTTAAAGTCTTTGCCATCAAGCACATGGGATAACATTATCTGAGTATGCTTGGTATCCATCTCTGCAGGCTGAGACGCTGCATATCGACGATACGGATTTTCAGCAAAATCTGCATCCGTTAAACCAAGGTAAGTTTCATCGGACAACTCGTCGGCATAGCTGAGTTTTAAGCCAAATGTATGGTTTAGCTCACCTTGAGAAAGTTTATAATTAAACTTGGCTAATATATCGTTCTTCTCAAACCCCGTATCACCACCGCCATCAAGCTCTTTAAAACCATCGGCTTGTAGGTTTACCGCTTCGAATAAGAAGCCGACATTATTTACTACTGAACCGTAGTAACCGTGTGCTTTGGAATAACCGTCGCTGCCAGCCGCAACATCAATACCGCCTTCTGTAAATTCTGGCACTTGGCGAGTCACTAAGTTGAGCGCACCAGCAACTGTTTGCGGACCATGCTTGATAGCCGCAGGCCCTTTGAACACCTCAACCGCGGTCATACGAGTCGTAACCGGAAAATAATAAGCAGCCGGCGCAGAATAAGGAGCTGGGCCAATGAGCACACCGTCTTCCATAATGGTGATTTTTTTGCTTCGCTCAGGTGTTACACCACGAAAACCAATGTTTGGTCGCAGGCCATAACCATCTTCTTCCCGAATATTAACACCAGGTACATTGGAAAGAATACGGTGAATATCATCGTATTCGTATTCTGCCAACTGCGCTTCTGACAATAACGTTGCAGAGCCGGCTTCTTTTCGCAATTTATCGTGATGGCTGATAATAGAGATATGCTCAATATCTTGATTGTCATCCGCAGCTTGCGCTTGAGGTAGTGCAAAAATTACCGCTACCGCTAATAAAGATTTCTTCATGTTCATGCGCTTAGTCATTGTCACCTGCCGAAGTTTGTGGAAGTTCTAGGGCGAGCTTTTCGATAAACTCGGTCTTTAAATCATCCGTCACTTTTTTAACGTCTGTATGCGTTTGCGTCACTTGCTCTGTAGAACCTGCAAGCTCAGCTTTCAGGCTCGCATTCATCGCAAGCAGAGTAGCTTCTGCATCCGCTAGCCCTGCAAGCATGCGCTCTTTTACATCACTACCATTCTCAGCATCTAAAAAGTCGTCAAAGCCCAATGTATTCTCAGCATCTTGGCCATTACCAGTGAAGATGTTTCTAAATGCTCTGATGTTAGCAAGTAAATTCTCTTTCGAATGTTCTGCAATTGGCGACTCCACCGCTTCAGGGCAAGCCTCTAAACCACACGCATTCGGAAAACCTAGGCCTAACGGCGTCGCTATTTTGCCGTCTTTTAACTCTTCGGTCATGTAAAATAGCGCCTTTGATATTTCATTAAGTGCTAAATGAGGCGTGTCAAACGGCGAGCCTGGTTGTCCTGCATTAACAAGTTTAGCTGCATAGCCATTTTCTCCAGTCCATTGAGACAGAAGTGAACTACTCTGCGCTTCAATGTCTTTAGCCACTTCCGTCGCAAACTCACAACGCGCAACCGCTCTTTCCTGAGTCGAACGGCTATTCCATGGTGCCAACGCATCATTCACTGACGAGCAGTTATGGTCAAGATTGGCATTGAATAGAAGGTGCTCTAAGGCAGTTAAGCCTTTACGGTTTGCAGTACGCTCAGAGATATTATAAGGATTGCTAGCATTACCGTTAATAACACCATCCTCAAAATACACTACATCCAAGTCGATATCACATAACGAACCTGTAGCGGGCCAAACGTAAATATTATTTTTAAGCTCTTTACTATTGGCAGTAAGTGGACCCATTTGCATCAATTCAACATACTGCCACCCAACCATAGCGTTGCGCCAACTTTGTTGAGCATTTTGCTTTAACGCAGCGGTATTTTCTGCCAGTATTTTTTCAGCACTACAATAACTCGCAACTTCAAGTTGTTGTGTTACTGCGAGTTCATTGAATTGCTCAATTGCAGGAGTAAGCACATTATTCACTAAGTTACTCACCAAGGCCGCTTCATCAAATTGCGTGGGCAAGGTTGGGTTATCCGTTCCCGAGTTGTTGTCTTTGATCCCTGGACCTTGGCTACTTGAAGTGCTTTCACCACAACCCGACAACACCAAGGCTACTGCTATGGCTGCGGCACTTAAACGTTTAGATACTCTCATTTGTATTCTCTATTATCTATATACAACAAAAGGTTAGCAGAATTAACGGCTAACCTTTTAACGTTATAAACGAAAATTTAGATTACCAGTTGGCAACATTCTCAGCATCGAAACCATATGCATTGGCAATGATTTCTCGCGCTTTCAATAAATCAGCCTTATAAGCTTCAACCTTGTCTGCCGTAAGCTCAGGCTTGTCACCCATTAATTCATGGATTTCAGCAAAAGCAGCATCTGTGACAGGAGAAAACGGATTAAACTGGAAGTTTAATGCGAAGCCTTTCATTTCAGACCAGTGCTTTGCTACTGCATAGAATTGATCAGCATCAAAATCACCTGATGCGATATCATCTAAATCACCATCATCATTTGAGATTGTATCATTGATATAATGCACAACGGTTGCAGCGATAGACTTTTCCCATGCTAACAACGCTTGATTACGCAATGTTTCTAAGCGTGCTTTGTCCTCATCTGACCACTGCGCAACATTAGTACCAACATTAGCGTTGATAAGTTTACGCGCTTCAATAAACGCTAATTGTGCTTCAGCGCTGAAGTCCGTTGGGTTAGCGTTAGATTTAGTGCCACGGTCACGCTTTGCTGCATTGGTTGAGTTACCAAAGTTAAATTCAGATAGTAGATCGATTTTGCCGTCATTATCCAAATCATGATAACCACTTGCATACGCTTCACGGCCACCTTTAGCTGAAAGTTCATCGTCTGTGTAGTCTAGATAATCAACAGCAGCACCGAAATAGCCATAGCCTTCATCAAACTTGTGTTCAAGTTCAGTGTAGCTTTTGCCATCCGCTAATGTCGCGTTATCAGCTGACTTTTCACCAATGAGTAAATCATCTAGATAATCGTCCGCACCTTGAGAAAGCGATACTGCACCGTTTAAGTGTTTTTGCATTAGCTGGGCAAGATCAAGGCCTTCCGGTGTTACATACAGTTTGTTCAGCGTGATAGCTGTGCCATTATGCTCTGCTTTGATTGTTGAGCCATTTTCAAATTGCTGAAGTTGCGCTTGTAGCAGGTCTAAATAGTGTAGGGCTAAACCTTCAGGTGTTTTTGGCTGTGTACCAAAGTTAACCCAACCAGCCATGACACCATCCTCTTCCCATGCTTTATGCATATTAGAGGTATCACGTCCCGCAATTTTACCACCTTCGCCAGCGACGTTTTTCAGTGAACTTGAAATTTGTCCTAATGTGGTTTGTGCAGCGTTTGCGGCAACAGCGAAATCAAGGGTTTCATCCAAGACCACTGTGTCTGTCGGCATCAAGAAGGTTTTAATCTCAGTGATTGCCGCTTCAGCTGTTTTTTGCTCCGCCGCATTACCCACAGTTTCATTACTAAGCTTACCCATTAGGCTCTTAATATGAACCATAGCTGCGTGACGTGCGATTTGGCCAGAATAAGAAACTGAAGATTCGCCTTGTGTGTTATTAAAGGCATAGCGGTTTACACCCGCTTTGTTTTCTTCAGCAATTTGTTGAACAGCAATTTCAGCTTCAACTTCTGTTTTTTCGCCTTTGCTGTCAGTTGCCGTGATAGTTACCGATACTTTACCGCCTTCAACCTGTTCGAAGTTTAGTGCGTTTGCAGCTTTGAGCTTAACCGCACCGTCAACAATTTCAAAACGGTTGTCAGAGATGGTTAGTGTCAATGCACTTACTTCATCGCTATCGTCAGAAAAAGAGATATTTGCAACCGCAGCACCAAGCGTATCCTCAGATACTGATGCACTGTCTACGGTAATAGTAGGTGCAGCATTGGTGGCTGGAGGTGGTGTTGTGTTGTTATCATCGTTGTCATTTGAGTTGCTGCTAGAGCCACCACATGCGGTGAGGCCTAAAGTTGCAGCGAGAATAGCAGTCGTTAACAGAGACTTTTTAAGTGCCATTGAATTGTTCCTTTGAGACTAATTATGTTTATATTTTCATAACTAGGCGTAAAGTATACACACACCTAAATAGCAATCAATATTATTTGCATTGTATAAATAACAATTTTTTTAAAAGTGCTACGTAACAGCTAACTATTCCAGCGCTATCACTTGTGAAAGAGAATACGGATACTCCATATAAAACAAAGGGATAACATCATAAAAATGACGTTATCCCTTTGTCTCAGAAACCTGTTTCACAAATTTCTCCGAATTGAGCATTCGAAAAATCCGAAGTATCTTTGCGTTAAATCAAATTGTTACTTTTTAGTTCCAAACATCGGTAACAAATAAGTAACCCTGACGCCAAATCGTTTTGATCTTCTCTGGACGACTCGGATTATCGTGTAGCTTTTTACGCAAGCGAGAGATGCGAACGTCTATTGTCCGAGTATCTGGGCGATAATATTTGCCAAGGATCTGCTCGTATACAAAGTCACGTTTCACTACTTTGCCGCCATTGCTCGCAAGTAACCATAGCAACTCAAACTCATGGGTTGTGAGGTCAATGCGCTCCTGCCCATAACTCACGCGCCTGGTGTTTTTGTCGATATGCAGCTGGCCAAAGGTTAATTGCTCTGGCTCATCGTCAAACTGCGAGTTTGCAGCTTGCCTTCTTAACACTGCATCAAGTCGAGCTCGCCATAATCTAGGCTTTGCGTCTTTGGAAATAACTTCGTCAGCACCGAGCTCTAAAAACAGGCTGTGAACATCCTCGTCATCGCTGTCAAGACTGACGATCACGGGAGCTTTAAATCTTTGTCTAAATTGGCTGATTGAATCGCAGGTTGGTACGGATGCGATAGCTTGATCAAGCACGATACCGTTAATAGATTTCCCTGAAAAACCGTTCAATTGACCTAATTCCCTCAACAACTCAACAGTATAGCCTTGCTCTTCAAGCATTTTTTGTTGTGATGTCAATATATTGTTATTGCTTTGTGCAACCAAGATAGTGGACACGGACGCACCTCATTCATTCAACATGGATGAACACAGTGTAGTCACGCAACCTGAATGGATGCTTTACAGCGTAAATAATCCTTTTGCCGTATCCCAAAGTGCTTTAACAACTGGGTCATATAACCGTTTATTCTTAGTTACAAGTCCAATTTCAATTTCATCCGATCTAAGCTGTAAAAGCTGAACTTGATTCTTAAATGGACTTTGACTAATTACTATCTCGGGGACACACGCAATACCAAACCCTAAACTCGCGAGCGCAACCATAGCTTCATGACCCGAAACATGCGCATAAACTTTAGGAACAAAATTGTGTTTTTTGCAAAAGTTATCGGTTCGATCTTTTAACACGCCTTGCTCTGGCATAATAAAAGACAGCCTCTGCCACGGCACTTCACTATGACTATATTCATCAATAATAGACTTAAGCGGACAGTCCATCGTTGGGCCAATAAACACCAATCTCGAACGGCCGATTGGCAAGTACTCTATACCGTTCGGTAAATGTTTTGGCTTCACAGCTACCGCGACATCTTCCTTACCACTGGCCACTTCTGCTATTGAATGCGCGGGGTCGCCGGTAATAAGATTTAACTCTACTTGAGGGTACAGATGGCGAAACTTGGAAAAAAGGTCATAAATAAAACTGTAAGTCGCGGTCACGGAACAAAATAAACTCAGCTCACCAGTCAAAGGCTTATCATCGTCAACGCATTCACTCTTAAACTGCCGCCAGCTTGCTAATGTCGCTTGCGCGTAATGAACAAACGCTTTGCCTTGCTGAGTCAGCTCAACGGTGCGATTATCTCGTAGGAATAAAGGCGCGCCAACTTCCTCTTCTAACTGTTTGATTTGACGACTTAATGTCGGAGGACTTACAAAACAGCGTTCACTCGCCCGAGAAAAATGCAGCGTATCTGCAAGTGCCAAAAAATATTTAAGTTGTTTGTGATTCATAGTATTTCACCTTTTGAAACACTATAGTTCAAATATATCATTTTACGCAATCAAAAGTTCGCCCTACTCTGACTTCAATCTATTTCTACAGAATCAGGAAATATCATGTCGAATTACTTTAATACTTTATCTTTACGTGAGCAATTAGCTCAGCTTTCTCAATGTGAATTCATGGATCCAAAAGAATTCGAACAAGGTGTCGACGTTCTGATTGGTAAAAAACTGGTCATCGTTGGTTGTGGCGCACAAGGTTTGAACCAAGGTCTAAACTTAAGAGACTCTGGCTTGAACGTCAGTTACGCACTACGCCCTTCAGCAATTGAAGAAAAACGTCAATCTTTTCTTAATGCATCTGAAAACGGCTTTATAGTTGGCACCTATGAAGAACTCATTCCTGAAGCTGATTTGGTTCTAAACTTAACGCCTGACAAACAACATACTTCTGTTGTAAACGCAGTCATGCCGTTAATGAAAAAAGGCGCAACACTTGCTTACTCTCACGGCTTCAACATCGTAGAAGAAGGTATGCAAGTGCGTGAAGATATCACCGTAATCATGGTTGCACCAAAATGTCCTGGCACAGAAGTGCGTGAAGAGTACAAACGCGGCTTTGGTGTACCTACGCTGATAGCAGTTCACCCTGAAAACGACCCTGAGGGTAAAGGTCTCGCGCAAGCTAAGGCATATGCGGCGGGAACCGGTGGTCATCGTGCTGGCGTATTGCAGTCATCATTTATTGCTGAGGTAAAATCAGATCTAATGGGTGAGCAAACCATCCTATGTGGTATGTTACAAACTGGCTCACTACTATGCTTTGACAAAATGGTAGAAGAAGGCATTGAACCTGGATATGCATCAAAGCTCGTACAATATGGCTGGGAGATCATCACTGAAGCGCTAAAACACGGTGGTATCACCAATATGATGGACAGACTGTCTAACCCCGCTAAGTTACGCGCATTTGAACTGAGCGAGCAACTAAAAGACATCATGCGCCCGCTTTATAACAAGCATATGGACGACATCATCAGTGGTGAGTTTTCAGAAGGTATGATGGCTGATTGGGCTGAAAACGACAATAAATTGCTTACATGGCGTGCAGAAACCGCACAAACTGCGTTTGAAAAGCAAGCGAATACTGATATTGAAATTTCAGAGCAGACTTTCTTCGACCAAGGTATTTTGATGGTTGCTATGGTCAAAGCTGGTGTAGAGCTAGCGTTCGAAACCATGACAGCAGCAGGCATTATTGATGAATCAGCGTACTACGAATCACTACACGAAACGCCGCTAATCGCGAACACCATTGCGCGCAAAAAGCTGTTCGAGATGAACCGTACTATTTCTGATACCGCAGAATATGGTTGCTACCTGTATAATCACGCATGTCTACCACTATTGAAGCCATTTATGGAATCAATCACAAAACGTGAGATTGGTGAAGGCTTGTTAGACAGTGACAATTATGCTGACAACCAAAAGCTCATCGCTGTAAACCGTGCGATCCGTAACCATCCGGTAGAAAAAATAGGTGAAATCCTTCGCGGTTACATGTCAGATATGAAAAAGATTGTTTAGTAAGCAGAAATAAATTTGCGTCAATAATATAGCAAACTAGTTCGCTTGTTAGTAACCAAGGCCACTTTCCACCCTGAGATTGTGGCCTTTTATCTCTATTTCTCAACATAACCACCCATTTAACTCAAATACAGTTAACACTAAATACTGAGATTAACTTTATTTTATAAACCAAAATTATTTTTTTGTGACTTGGATTGTTACTTGTTCCGAGCTGGTTATTTACTATGCTAGAATAATCGGTTCCACGGGATTACACACACTAATCGAATGCAAAACACAGGTTTAACAATTACTCAAAGAATTACCCTTTTGGGTAGTCTCATTGCGATTGCTGTCGCTTGTTTAATCGGGTTTACCTCGCTTTACAGCGCCAAAACGCTCATTAATGAACGCATGATGCAGTCTGAATTGCCAAGCAAGATAGAAAGTATCAATAAATCATTAAGCAAGCAGATAGACACGTTGAAAAATGCAGCCGAGCAGCTTTCAAGCAATTTATTAATCACCCAAAGTGCCAAGCAAAATACTTTGGACGAAAAACTTCTTGTCAACGAACTCAAGCGTATTGCGGCGCAGTATGACTTAGTTACGGCTTCTTGGGCTAACCGCGAAACCAATCAATATTGGAATCAAAACGGCTTTCTGCGAGTACTAAATAGAGAGCAGGATGGTTGGTTTTTCGGCTTTACCACCAGTGGCTCGCCATACTCTATTAGTATCTATCAAGAAGCACCGGGCGATGTAAAAATGTTTGTAAACCATCAACAACTAAGCGGTGTTGGTTTAGCTGGACTTGCGAAAAGTATTGATGATATGCAGGCGATGCTTGCTAATATGAAAATCGAGCAAAGTGGCTTTGTTTTCGTCATTAATAGGCAAGGTACGGTGCAATTGCACCCAGATGCAGGCAAAGTCGCAAAGTCCTCAATTGAAGACTTTTACGGCCAGCACAGTCGCGATTTTACCTCCACACATGGATTTATCGTTAAAGAGTTGGAAGTGGGTGGCGAAACCAATTTAGTTGCAGCGAGCCCAATTCCAAACACAGATTTGCTTGTTATTGCCCAAGTGCCAACCAGTGAAATCAATAGTGGGATCACTTCTTTGCAGTGGCAAATCATTGGTTTTTCGCTGGTGATTGCGCTAGTGGCGAGCTTTTTTAGTATGCTGCTGGCTAAAAACTTAAGCGCGCCACTTAAAAAGATGGCAGATTTATTTGAACAGCTTGGCAGCGGCGACGCAAAACTCAATTATCGTTTACCAGACTCAGCACAACCTGAACTTCATGCTTTGGCTGGCGGCTTCAACCAGTTTATGGCTAAGATCGAAGAAGCTATCCACATGGTTGCGGAAGAGAGCCGTTCAATTCGCGTGACGAGCGAAGCCGTGTTTAAACAGAGCCAGCAAAACTCTCAGTCTCTGGATGAACAAAAGTCTCAAACTATGTCTGTTGCCGCGGCAATCAATGAAATGGGTGCGACAGTACAAGAGATAGCGAGCAGCGCGACCAATACGGCAAAATTAACAGAAGAAAGTAAAGCGTCAACTAAGCGCAGCCGTCAAGGTGTGCAAGAAAGCCAAGAAACACTTCACTTACTTGCTGGTGACATCGAAAATATGGCAGGTCAAGTCGCTACATTGGCCGAAAAAACACAGTCCATTGCCAACATCGTTGATGTGATCAGAGGCATATCTGAGCAAACCAACTTGCTTGCACTCAATGCCGCGATTGAGTCTGCGCGTGCGGGTGAGCATGGCCGTGGGTTTGCCGTCGTTGCAGATGAGGTGAGAGCGCTTGCGAGCCGTACATCACAATCTACCGACGAGATCCAAGCAACGATATCTGAATTAACTCAGGTGTCTGGCGCTGTCGTAAACCAAATCCAACAATCCAGTGAACAAGCAGAGCAAAGTGTTCAAACAATGCAATCGTCAGTGGAGTTAATGTTGGAAATATCGGAAACCGCAAATCAAATAAATGACATGACCGCGCTTATCGCAACAGCGACAGAAGAGCAAAGTAATGTCGTCGCGGACGTCGGCCGCAACATCGAGCAAATTAGCGAAATAAGCGATGCCGTGATGAACGAGCAACTTGACACGGAACAAGCAATTCAACGTCTTGCTGCATCAGCAAAAGCGCTTGATGATCTTGTCGCGAGCTTTTAACCTTTGTTCAACTCTAAAGTAAGCCTGCACGTTTCGTCTTGTAGGCTTACCCTTTCACATTGTCTCTTTGTTACATGGTGTAACAATCACACCGCGCAAATTTTGCAATTATAGTCTAAATTCAATAATAGTAAGGGCCAAAGATAAGCAATGAAGCCATAACTAAAAGTCAGCCGAATGCCCAATCTGGAGGTTGTATGAAGATAGTAATTCAGTTCTCTATTATTGTGCTTAGTGTTTTACTTAGTGCCTGTAATAGCACTCCCAAAGCGACGATAGACACGTCAATTCTCAATTCAAAGCATCAATTTAATATCCAGCCTGTAGAGTCATACTCAGAGGTATTTCAGCTAAACAATCAAATTAAAGCAAAACTCGCGCAATATTTTCATAACGACGAAATTGGCGTTAAACGCGCAAAAATGTTGATGGCGTTTTTGGTCAATAGTGGCGACGATTCAATGTCATATTTATCTGGTGCTAATCTCACTGCCAACCAAGCTTTTAGTAATATGAATGCCAATTGTCTTTCGCTTTCAATTTTAACCCATGCTATCGCGAGACAAGTGGGTTTGAGAACACAATTTCAACGTGTACACATACCCGAATATTGGGATGAGAGCCAAGGCTACAGCTTGCTTACAGGGCACGTAAACATAAAAATATTTGAAGTGGATAATACCCAAGATTCTGTAAAAACACTCTATGTCAAACCCGCTTCCGTTACCGTAGACTTTGACCCTAATAGCAGAGCACAACATTTTAGTACATCGGCAATAGATACAAACACTATCTTATCCATGTTTTATAACAACAAAGGCGCCATGGAAATGATTAATGGCGACCTTGACATGGCCTACAGTTACTACAAAGCAGCGGTAGAGAGCGATCCCTATCACGATGGCGCATGGGGTAATCTTGGGATCCTATATCGCCTAACTCAACAGTACGACCTTGCTGAGCGCGCATATAACCAAGCACTTGCCATTAATCATGACAATCGAAACGCACTAGGCAATCTTGCAAAACTTTACCACCTCACAGAGCGTGACCACGAAGCAAAAATGATCGAAGCCAATATTCACAACTTAAGAAAGAGCAATCCCTATTATATGCTAGTGTTGGGTAATGAAGCGTTTAAGCATGGAAATTTAAGTCGCGCTAAGCATTTTTATCAAAAAGCTTATCAACTCGACCATAGTATTCACGGCAGTTTCTTTGGATTAGCAAAAGTTGCATTTGAAGAAGGGAATAGAGAAAAAGCAGAGTACTACCTCAATAAAGCATACAAAGCATCTGTCTTCGAGCACGACAAAACACGCTACGAAGGCAAATTAGCCTTGTTGAGAGGTGTTGCAAGCAACCAGTTACATTCCACAGACGACGATGAGAGATAACAATAACAATGAAGAAGCTCCCGTTCAAACTACTTGGCATGATGCTAACCGCGATATGTACCACGAGTGCAGTGGCGCAAACGCAACATCCAAGTATTGTTCATGTTGATAATATATTGGTGCAGGATCTTCAAACACTTACGAGCATTAGTCACCAAGGCCGTAAAAGTGGAGCCCAATCGCCTAACATCAGTGCACAATATATTTTTGCTGCTTTTGAGCAATTAGGTGGAAATCCGAGCTATCAGCACTTTACCTTTAGAGCCGGTATTTTTAGTAAAGACGCAGGTCACAACATCACAGCGACTTTGCCTTGCACCCAACCTCGTTGTGACAAGGCCATTGTTATCAGTGCGCATTACGACCATTTAGGAACCACAGGACAGAGACATTATCCAGGCGCCAATGATAATGCATCTGGCGTAGCTGCGATGTTACACATGGCTAGGCAACTCAGTAAAACAAATCGCGCTCGCGATATATTGTTTGTCGCCACCGATGCTGAAGAGCGCGGCTTACATGGTGCAAAATATTATGCCAAACACCTTACTCAGGAAGTTGAACTCAATATCAACCTCGATATGTTAGGGATAAATAACAACAACCGTTTATTTGCGTTGTTTTCACCGGGTTTTAAGGAATATAAAACTGAGCTCCAGAACAAGGTACAATCTCAAATCAAATTGACTATAGTGTCGTCACAACGACAAATTGAGCGTTATACAAATAATCCGAGAATTGATTGGCACAAAGCAAGCGATCACTACGCTTTTTATCGCCAAGGGATCCCCTATATTTATTTCGGTATGGGTGAAGATAAACATCATCACACTACAAGAGATACATTAGATAATATGGATTTAAATAAGTATCAGGCAGGGGTAAATCTCATTAATGACTTTATTTTGTCATTAACTCGCTCACCACTTGACTCTACTAGCTGAATTTTTTGTGCTTTTGTAAGCTGCTTAACATGCCACTCAAGTTTTGCAGCTTGGGATTTAGTACCGACTCGATATTGATATTTTAACGTTAAGGGTCCTTTACCTTTTAAATTTTTTGCCCCTTTCCCAGCCTGATGTTGCTCTATGCGCCGTTCTACATTGGTTGTTATTCCTGTGTACCAATGACCAAAGCGCGTTTCTAGGATATATAAGCTCCAAGTAGCTTGGTGTTCCGTTTTATTGGGCTCGCTAAGTAACATCTTTCCTAGCACTTCGTGGTTCTCCTCAAGATCTTATCTGCAATTTGTGTTGCACATGATGACTATTGCAACTTATGTACGAACTTTTTACACTTAGTGCAGTCCAATTCCGCTAAGAGACTTTACCTTCTCTGTGCAATCGGTATCATGCAAACAACTGATAATAAGGATACACAATTTCATGCTGTCTAATAAAACCCTTTCTGTTTGGCTCAGTGCTGTAGTTATGACGGTGTTTATGTCTGGCTGTTCAAGCTGGATTTATCGCATCAACGTGCCACAAGGTAATTTCTTAGAGCAGTCAGATGTAGATAAGCTTCGCGTCCAAATGACCAGAGAGCAAGTGCTATATGTACTAGGTACACCACTTGCAAAAGACACTTTTAATAACAATGTCTGGCATTACCAATACGTATTTAATATTGACAGAGACTCTGAGGTCCGAAAGTCATTTAGCGTTTATTTCGAGAATGACAAACTAATTCGCGTAAGCGGCGACTTCGAAGAGCCAGAAGAATTTAACACTCCTTTAGACTCATAGAGTCAAAGGGCACACATTATTTCGTAGTCAAAGGGGAAAGGTATTTCCCCTTTTTTAATTAGCCTGAGGTTTGGATAAGGAATGAGCTAACTCATTGTTTTTAATACCACATTAAATTATACCCTTATCTAGCCAGAGAGTTTTAGGGATAACAAGGCGAATTTACGCACCAATAGTTGGCTATTGGAAGTGAATTCAACGCAGTTAGCGCTAAAACTGGCTGCTAGAAAGGCATTAACTATCCGAAGTTCAGGTTAATTATTCCTTATCTCCTAAAGAGACAGGTCGTCCACCGGTAACTTTGCTTGCACGACCTTCTTCTTTTGCTTTTTCCGCACGGCGCCTGCGCGCTTCTTTCGGGTCAGCAATTAACGGACGATAGATTTCGATTCTGTCACCATCACTGACTACTTGCTGTAATTTTACCGTTCGATTCCAGATCCCGAGCGTCAAATCATTCGCATCTATCTCTGGGCATTTTTCTAAAACCCCTGACTGTAGTACTGCTTGCTCAGCAGACGTCCCTTCAGGCACATCAACCGACAATGACGTCGCGCTGTCTGGCAATGCAAATACCACTTCAACCTTTATCATCATCTCGCTCCGTAAACAACTTTGGCTCGCTGGGTAAACGCAGACACCATATTCTTGGCCACTTCATTAAATAGCTTGCCAAACGCCATCTCAATTAATTTGCTCGCGAATTCAAACTCTAATTTTAAACTCACCTTACAAGCCTGTTCATCAAGCGCGGTAAATTCCCAATAACCATTTAAAGACTTAAATGGTCCATCTACTAGGCACATTTTTACTCGATTGCCGTCAAATTCATTTTTTGTGGTAAACCACTTTTTTAGGCCGGCTTTCGAAATTTCTAGACTCGCGGTCATCCCTTGATCATCATTGCTGATAACTTTTGCATCTGAGCAATGCGGTAGAAATGCGGGATAAGCGTCAACATCATTGACCAATTCAAACATTTCCTTGGTGCTATACATCACCAAAGCACTTTTTTCTATCTGTGGCATAGACACTCCAAATCTTAATACAAGGATTTTACCAAGGTTTTGCAGATTTATCTTGTTTGCAGCCACTGACTAAGTAAAAATACGTCACATTAATGAAAAAGCGCTGTCTTAAAACAGGATTTATAGGTAGACTAAGCCATTATGGCAAAGAAAAATTCAAGTAAATCAAATAGCAATACCATAGCGCTAAATAAAAAAGCGCGTCATGAGTATTCACTACATGAAAAGTTCGAAGCAGGTATCGAATTACAAGGCTGGGAAGTAAAAAGTATCCGCGCCGGTAAAGTCAATATCTCAGATACTTACATCCATATCAAAAACGGCGAAGCCTATTTGTTGGCCAGTCAAATTCAGCCGTTAAATAGTGCCTCTACACATGTGATATGCGATCCGCTTCGTTATCGTAAACTGCTACTAAATAAACGTGAAATCTCACGTCTTATCGGTGCAACCGAGCGTGATGGTTATTCTCTGATTGCCACAGCAATGTACTGGAAAAAGTGCTGGGTAAAACTCGAGTTCTATCTTGCAAAGGGTAAAAAGCAACATGATAAGCGTGCTGATATTAAAGACCGTGACTGGTCACGTGATAAAGAACGTTTGATGAAACACAATGTACGTTAATTTATTTTAATATACGAACAGAACGAAAAAAGCAGGCTTAGCCTGCTTTTTTGTGTTTGATATAAAGTTAAGTGTAAAGCGCTTAACCTTTATACTTTTGCATCACAAGTGTTGCGTTAGTACCACCAAAGCCAAAGCTGTTGGACATCACGGTGTTAAGCGGTCCATCACGGCGCTCGGTTACAATGTCTAAACCTTGTGCTTGTTCGTCCAATTCATCAATGTTAATTGATGGTGCGATAAAGTCATTATCTAGCATCAGCAAAGAGTAAATCGCTTCATGCACGCCAGCCGCACCCAGTGCGTGGCCTGTCATTGCTTTAGTTGCACTAATAGCAGGGGAATTATCGCCAAACAATTCTTGAATAGCACCTAACTCTTTCACGTCACCAACTGGTGTTGAAGTACCGTGCGTGTTTAGGTAGTCAATAGGTGCATCAAGACCTTGCATCGCTTGTTTCATACAACGTACCGCGCCTTCACCAGATGGTGCTACCATGTCGTAACCATCTGATGTCGCACCATAACCAACGATTTCAGCATAAATGTGCGCGCCGCGAGCAAGTGCGTGTTCTAGCTCTTCAACTACCACAATACCGCCACCGCCAGAGATGACGAAACCATCACGATTTGCATCGTACGTACGTGATGCGCGCTCAGGCGTTTCATTGTACTTGGTTGACAACGCCCCCATGGCATCGAACTCCATCGCGAGCGTCCAGTGTAGCTCTTCACCACCACCAGCAAAAATAACATCTTGTTTGCCTAGTTGAATTTGTTCAACTGCATTGCCAATACAGTGTGCTGATGTTGCACATGCAGAGCTGATTGAGTAGTTCACACCTTTAATTTTAAATGGTGTTGCCAAACACGCAGAAGTCGTGCTTGCCATGGTACGTGGAACCATATAAGGCCCTACACGTTTAACGCCTTTTTCGCGCAGAATATCAGCGGCTTCAACTTGGTACTTAGACGAACCGCCACCAGAACCTACGATAAGGCCTGTGCGCTCGTTTGATACTTGCTCTTCTGATAGCCCTGAATCTTCAATTGCTTGTGCCATCGAGATATAAGAAAACGCTGCCGCGTCCCCCATAAAACGATGTGCCTTACGGTCAACGAGAGATTTTACGTCGATATCTATTTTACCAGACACTTGGCTACGTAGGTTGTAGTCTGCAAATTCTTGGTTAAAAGCAATACCGCTCTTACCTGCTTTTAATGACTCTAAAACTTCTTGCTTGTTGTTGCCGATGCTCGAAACAACACCGATCCCCGTAATAACGGCTCTTCTCATGGGTTTATTCCCTTCGATATTACAAATTATGCGTAGTATACGCTGAATTTTAGCGCCAAGTGGTCAGCTTTCCAGCGTACACATGTACTCTGAACCTAAATAACTAAAAATGCAACCAGACTATTGAGTCGAAAGACAGTAAAATAGTTCTCAAATAGTCGAACATAGAGTCTTTCATGATAAAAAACGCTCAAATACACTTCAACGATGCTGGCACCCCTGTTGCCGATAGTTTTGACGATGTCTATTTTTCCAACGATGATGGGTTAGCTGAGTCACATTACGTCTTTTATACTCAGAACCATATCGACGAGCGGTTACAAAATCATGGCAAAGACCGATTTGTCATCGCAGAAACTGGTTTTGGTACTGGATTAAACTTTCTCAACGCTTGGTATCACTTCAACCAACGTAGCAAAGACGCATGCGTTAACCAACTTCACTTTGTCACATTTGAGAAATATCCAATCCATATTGATGATTTAGTTAAAGCGCTACAAGCTTGGCCTACGCTTGCCCCGCTCGCCGAAAAACTTTGCCAACAATACCCGATGGCCCTTGAAGGATGCCATCGCCTAGAGTTTGACAATGGTCAAGTGACCTTAGATTTATGGTTTGGTGATATTCACGATAATTTACCACAACTAAGTTTTGAACAAACCGGATTTGTCGATGCTTGGTTTTTAGATGGCTTTGCACCGAGTAAAAACCCAGATATGTGGCAACAAAGCTTATTTGATGCCATGGCCAATATGAGCCGAGATAGCGCTACTTTTGCAACATTTACCGCAGCGGGTTTTGTCCGCAGAAGACTACAAGACGCCGGCTTTGCGTGCAAAAAAGTCAAAGGGTTTGGTCGCAAACGCGAAATGGTGGTTGGAACGCTGAGCCGTGCCAATAAAAACTCCAATACTCCAGCGTATTACAGCACCACACCGCGTAAGCTAGAGAGTATCGCTATTATTGGCGGCGGTATTGCCTCAAGTTGTTTGTTGTATCATCTTGGTAAACGTAATCTTGGCGCAACACTTTTTTGCCAAGACGACGCGTTAGCCAAAGGTGCTTCTCACAATCGCCAAGGCGCGCTATATCCAAACCTGCAAGCAGATCACACGCCACCGAGCGAGCTATACGCCCACAGCTTTTTATATGCAAAGCGCCTTTATCAGCATATTGCAAATACAGGCTACCAATTCGCACACGATTGGTGTGGCGTACTCTTGCAGTCCGTTAGTGAAGCCAAACAAACGCAGCACCAAAACTTAGCTGAAAAAGCAACTTGGCCGCATGACTTAATTCATGCCGTTGATGCCAAGCAGGCTTCAGTCATAGCGAATACCACACTGCCCTACGGTGGACTTTATATTCCAGAGGCTGGCTGGCTAAACCCGGCAGAGGTAACGAAAGCAGTGTTTGATGCAGCTCACGCATTCAAAGCGGTTTCGACTCATTTTAATACTGATATACAAAAGCTTGAAAAAACTGAGAGCGGCTGGCTGTTACACAGTGAAGATAATACATTTGGGCCGTTTTCAGATGTCTTTGTCTGTGGCGGTGAGCACTCTGACCGATTCGAGCAAACCAAACATATTCCTATACACGGCGTTCGCGGTCAGGTCTCTCATGTTGATGCTGGAGAAGAATCACAAAAACTCAATACCGTACTTTGCCATAAAGGGTACTTTACTCCCGCAATGAATGGGCAGCATTGTATGGGTGCGACATTTGAAAAAAATAGCAAAAGCCGAGAGGTGAAAGCCGAAGATGATGCAGTTAACCGCGCCCAGCTTGAACGCTTTTATAAAGACACGGATTTAGCCGCGAGTCTTGGCGAGATTACCTCAGCAAAAGCCGCGGTACGTTGCTGTTTTAACGATCATTTGCCTATGCTTGGTCAAGTCCAGCATAACGATGAGTTTTGCTCGGCGTTTGCTAATTTAAGGAAGGGAAAACACTACGGTTTTGGGAAGCCAGCACTACCCTATCAAGGAATTCATATTGTTACCGGTTTTGGCGCAAGAGGACTGTGCAGTGCTCCACTTGCAACTGAGCACTTAGTTGCAACTCTACTTGGCGAAGCAAGGCCTTTAAGCGAGCGAGTACATCAGGCAATCCACCCAGCCAGATTGCTCGTTAGGGATTTAATTAGAAGTAAAATCTAATAATGGCTAAGGCATAACATCACCTAGATATTATGCCTTAATCGATATACACCCATTACACGGTAAAGACCTGTCTATTTACGACACCCCAATAGTCGTCTTGATATTGAGATTCGCTATAGTCGATACCGTTTAACGTCAATGCGTTGCGCCAAAAATTGATCGCGTGATCTGCGCCTTGAATTTGCTTGACTTGCCAATGCCCAGGATACATTTGCCATATTTTGGACATAAACGAAGAACCAAGTTTGCGTTTTCTCGCTGCAGGCACAATATAAAACTCACACACCTCAAAGGTATTTTGCGCTTTAAAAATATTGATAAAGCCAACCGGGTGGTCATTTTCATATGCCAAGTAGCCAAGGTGCTGCTCATCTATTGGCGTATCTATCTGAAATAAACCGTTACTATCTGGTAATTTTTCCGTCAACACTGAAAACTCAGCTTCATATGCTTGCACCAAATTAAAATAGACTTGTGTTAATGAACCCACTACTTGACGAATTTCCAAAATACCGACCTTTACTCAGAATTAGTCGGCGTAACTTACAGCAATAGTGCACAAAGTTAAACAGACAAAATTACTATTTCATCTGAACTTGGAATTAGAAATGAACTAACTAAAATGCATAGATCAAAAATATCACCCGACTCTAGCACGGTGCTTTTACTCCGGATATAAAACCCAATACCGACAACGGTATTGGGTTTTGGCTAATATTAAGTCAGAAAAGTAATTGTATTTAGCCGCTTAATACGGGTTATTGGGTAAATAAAAGTTACTCAAGTTTCCGTTAATGGAAACCGCGAGTTCACTGCTACTATGTGTATGGGTGTAGATGTTGTAACTCTGCCCCGGCAACACTTTAACTCGCAAAAAGTCTTGATATTGTACTGCTTGACCGCAAGCAAGTGCTGTTCTTTTAGTTTGTGCTGTTTCTTTGAGAATATAAACTTCAGCGCTGCCATCCACGATCCCTTCGCCTTCGCTATTGATGAAAATTGATGTTGCTTCACTCGCTGCAATATTAAAATAGTTACTACTGTGGCGAGCTAAAGATACGGCTGCACGTCCCATTCTGTCACGCTCAGCAAAGTGCGTGTCTGTTAGCGCATTGTCTAGCATGGGGATAGAAACAAACCGACTACTAAAATTCAGTGTTTCGTGACAAAAATCGGTTACTACTTCACTGGAGATAGCACCGAGCACACCATCAGGATCGTAAATACTGTCGGCCAGTAACGCCATTCCAGCTGATGTACCACCAACAACACCTCCCTTATCAAAAACGTGCTGCACCGCGCTTTGGACAGAAGTTCCTTGCCATTTATTTAGATAATCAGACTGATCGCCTCCAGCAAACCAGACAAACTCGGCACTGCGAATCGCCCAATCAACATAAGGGTCATTAGCCTTACTAACAGAATCAATAATTAACGTCTCAACTGAATCTGCCGCCATCAGACCAAGTAAGTAATCATTGTACGCGTCCGTGCCGGAAGTACGCAGTACCACCACATCAGCACCATTACCAATATGAGGAGCTACTCTTTGGCTAAAAGCATTATCAACATCGGTTCCCCCTCCCATTAGGAGCGTGGCACCGTTATCCGGTGTGAGCGTGTTGCACGTGTCTGAGCTATTTCCAGCAAGATAAGCCTTTAATGCCCCAGGTTTTGACGGACGAATACCGTAATTACACTCTCCAGTTGGCGGCGGAGGAGTTTCACCTTGGACAAAATTCACAATCAAATCATACCAACCAGAGCCACTATATCGCGTTAGCTTTATATAATAAGTACCTGCAGTCTCAGCATAAAAGCTCCCCGTTTCTGGTATTTGACTCGTTTCTCTACTGACAACTGCTGAGCCTGTTTCTTGATATAAGAACCAGTCAAAATCATCACCAGAGCTATGGTCTAGCGAGATATCTATCGAACCTGGCGCCGCCACATCAAAAGTAAACCAGTCGATATCACCTCTGGATAACTCGCCGCTAATTGTCGTGTTATTACACACTCCACTATTGGCATTACCTTCGCTGTCGTTAGATTCAGTTTCAGTCGTTGAGCAAGCATAGCTATGGCTTGCAACAAGCATTAAAGCAGCTAGTGATACAAATAGAATGTTATTGTTTTTCATAGTATTTACCTGAATGATATATGTTTCTATGATCCGTACCGTTGCATTGCAAAGCTACGCTGCCGCACTGGTATTTGCACGAAGCGCCCACGGCAACTTATACACAGGTGGCGATGGCCAAAAGTGCAGAAGTAAGCCTTATACCAATTGAATTAATTCTCTAATCAATTTGAAGGGTGAAATAGCATATTAGCTTCGTTAAAAATTTCTCATTTAGAACAACTAAATAGCAAAATTTTTGCCTTGCTACTAAAGCTATTTCCCCGCTTCAAGATAGATCATTTACTTAATACAACTGGTATTATTAATTTGGTTTTTTGAAAAACCTAAACGCAATTAGCATTAGAGCTTACATTCGCATTGATACGGAACGTGATAAAACCCGACCAACAAATTGTCGGTGGGAATAGAATTGAAATTCAGGTGAGGCTATTCGTCGAACCACTCACTCAAGTGGTAATTAACGGAACATTCATGCAGATCACTAGGGCGTTGTTTGTTGTAGATGAACATTTACGTCTCCTAGATGATAGTTAAAAGAATGAGTATTAAGCAGATGTAAACAACCCGCTTAAAAAATATGGCATGCAACGCCCACCTTTTCAACTTTTATTATCAAAAACTCAACAAAACAATCATCGAATGGCGTCAATTACGGACTCTCGACATAACAGCTCGGCTTTCTTGGACAGCTTTTTCCTCGAGTACAAATCACCCTAACAGAGCCCTCAAGCCCTCTTTCAATCCACTGGATATTTAAAATCTTGGCAACACGGAGTAATTGGGTTTTCATATGATAGGGCACCACACTCGCGCCACCATGGCTAATACAAGCTTGTTGCAATTCTCCAATCAAGGCGTCAGCATCAATTCCTTGTGCATTAATAGCAGGATTGAGATCAAGACCCGCGCACAGCACCCTTGGACGATTCGCTACATCAACGATTTTTACTGACTCACAGCAATACAGACGCGGTTTGCCATTAACATTCAGGATCGAAAGCTGAGCACTGGCACTATTACTATCATCATGAAATTTACGAAATACGGCCCAGTGCTGACACGGATCGGCAACGCTACGCATATTACCCCAAGGTAAAGGAATGCCATTGCCCCGATACACCGCCTTGAGTTTACCTGCTTGATAAGCATCAAAATAATGCCAATGTGGATAAGGTGAAACCGATGTCATTCTGCGCATTGCGACGGAAGCAGAAATACCAAGTTGCTCATGGACACGTACATCGTAACCTCGGCTTTCGAGTAACTGCCGAAATGGTGTACGGGGACACAATAAGGCCCCTGCGAAGAAGCTCGATTCAAAATCCTGCCACGCGCTCAAAATATCTTGGGCATTTGGAGTATCATGATCGGGGTTATCGTTACTTTTACGACTTTCTCCAGTAGTAAGTACACATTCTAAACCCTCACTATTGTGAAGCACGGCATGCCCAATATGAACGGCTAAATCGTATTTCATTCTCGCGGGATGTGCGTGCAACGCGCGATTTATAAACACTATGTTTGGCTCTTTGAAATAAGAAGTGATCATCCCCTCTCCGTCAGGCGAAGATTGCTCAAACCACTCCACTTTTCGACCTTTTGCTAGCAAAATTGCCATGAGGTCATCACAACTGAGATAGAGATTTTTACCTCCCACTTCATCGGCTGCTCGCTCTAAATCAGGAAAGTGGTTTTGATGGTGCTCTTGGTGGGCGCGGATCAAAAGGTGAGCAAACTGCCTACCACTGATCCCCGCTTGGGACAGCATTTCTGGGATCGCAATTTGTAATATCTCTTTGGCAAATAGAAAGTTGGGCTCTAAAGCCATCCCCACTACCCCACCGAAATTGCCTTTATCTGGCGCAATCTCCGGCGCTTCTGGTTGACTGTCTAAAAACCACTCAATCGGTTTTTGAAATACAGTGGAGAAGTTTTCGAGCATCGCTTCGCTTGGCGTACGCTGGCCTCTTTCAATCATTGATAGGTAAGAAACGGAAGGCGCGCTGGCTGGATCTTGCTTAACGCATCGAGCCGATAAGTCTTCTAAAGTCAGATGGTTACGCTTTCTTAGATTTCTTATTTTAGTACCCAAAAAGTGAGACTTTCTAATTAAGCTTGCAACTTTTGCCATGATTTCACACCCCATTTTTGTGAAATTCACACTGTGAAATTCTTTTTGTGAAATTATTTGAATATTTAACTTACACTCAAAATGTACACGAAACAACCAGAATATATTTCCCAATTTATGACAACATGAACAAGTGAGGTGGATCATGGCAGCGCAATTACAACCGCATACAGAGCAACCAATTGACGATACGAAAGCGCAACAGTCAATGCTGGCAAAACAGTATCTTGATGAACAATGTCCTTTAGAGTTTGGCTCACACATGGAGGTGACAGACTATGTGGTTTACTACAATCACCTGCTTGCGTTTTTTGCCAACGGCACCCATTGCGGTTTAAAAAATTGTAGCCAATTCGTCGCGCTTTGCGGTCACCGTGAAACACCGGAAGCTATTTTGTTAAAACAGGAGGATGGCTTACATATTGAAATTACTTTCAATCGCACCGGAATGCTCGGCCAATTTGATAGCGCTCATATCGAAGATATTATCGTCGAAACACCACTGGCGTCTGTGGTTGGTAAAAAGACTAAAACCCAGCTACAAAAACTATGGATGAGCTTTTATCACGGCGTGCAACAACCAGCAGGAAAAGCCTGTTATCGTGCCAAAAATGGGGATGATTATGAACTTTGAGTAAACACTCGATAATTTGTAATCAAATCGCTCAAACATTCAGTAAGTTTTAAGCTAAGCTAATTAAAATACCGCTCTTTTTTCGACTGAGCACATGACTAAATTGCTTAATTTTCTAAAAAACATTAACTGGATGCTTTGGGCGCTCATACTTGGCATTTTTGCTGGTTTAGTTTTCGGTGAACGGTTATCATTTTTAAAACCTATTGGTACAGGTTTTGTAAACCTGATGCAAATCACCATTCTCCCTTATATTGTCGTCAGCCTTATCGTGGGTTTAGGGAAATTTAATCCCGAACAAGTTAAAAGCATTCTTGCAAAAGCAGCGCTAGTCATGATCTCCATTTGGGTGGTAGGTCTTGCTGTGATCTGGTGCTTTATTATGACATTACCAGCGCATGATGCCGGGACCTTTTTCTCCCCAGCATTGGTCGCCGCAGCTCCCGAAGTAGACTTCGTTAAACATTATATTCCCTCTAATCCTTTTGCTTCTATGGCAGAAGGAAATGTACCGGCCTTAGTCATATTTTGTATTGCGCTAGGCATGGCGCTTATTTCTAATCAAAAGAAAAACCGTTTACTCGATGTGTTAGAAGTCGTTGGTCAAGGTCTGTCGGTGATTTCCAAGAAGATCATTGCCATCTTCCCTATCGGCATTTTTGCGATGACAGCAAGCACCGCTGGCACCATGAGCGCAGAAGAACTGTCTGAATTGCAAGTGTACTGGGTTGTCGTTTTATGTGTCGGCGTGTACTTGATGTTAGTACTACTCCCTATGCTTGTTGCTGCACTCACCCCTGTTAAGTACCGCGACCTCATCATGGTTATGCGCAATGCATGGATCACCGCATTTAGTACCGGAAACGTTTTTATTGTATTGCCGGTGATCACCGAGGGGATCAAAGATCATTTACGCAAAATAAAACAAAGCGACGAAAGCTCTGATCACACCGCTGAGGTGTTAGTGCCTATCGCTTATACCTTCCCGAGTTTAGGAAAGCTTACGACCCTCATTTTTGTTTCTTTTGCAGCATGGCTTACCGGCAACCAAATCGGCATCGAACAAATTCCTAATGTGTCTTTATCGGCGATGTTAAGTTACTTTGCAAACGTACATATCGCGATTCCCTATTTGCTCGATACCTTGCGTGTCCCGGCTGATACTTATCAGTTATATTTATCGATGTCAGTACTCACCGCAAAAGTGGTTTCACCGACCACTGTGGTATATATCTTCGCATTTGTATTTTTATGTATTTTCATCAACCGCAGACAATTACACCTAAAACGCGTGCGCTCGGTTTATTATTTAACGCTACTATCTGCACTACTCCCAGCATTTATGTTGTTGAGTTTTACAGCAAATAATTACCTCGGTAAGCAAACTAAATCGGCCGATGAGGCTATAGCTAATATGGTGATCTCGGATACCGTCCCTGCTCATGTGCTTAGCTATGTCCCTAAAGCATACCAAAGTGGTGAGTTGTCTTTGACAAATATCGATGTGATTAAAAAACGTAACTTGCTGCGTGTTGGATATCTTATCGATAATGTGCCGTTTAGTTACTTTAATCAAAAAGACCAGTTAGTGGGTTTTGATGTCAGCCTCGCACATAGGCTCGCATCCGACCTTGGGGTTAAAATCGAGTTTATTCCTTTTAAAAAGCCACAACTGGCAGAGTATCTCAACAAGGGATATTTCGATATTGCAATGTCCGGCCTTGAAATTAATATTGCCGACTTACAAAGCGTGCGCTTTAGTGACAAGGTGTTGGAGCTGCAACTGGCGCTCTTGGCCAAAGATCATGATTTGAAGAAGTTTGCTGACAAGTCAGCCCTGCTTACGCTTGATAAGCTGAATTTAGCCCACGTTGAGTATGCTCCGCTACTCAAACAATTGGCGCAGCAAAACCCTAAGGTAAAAGTATCCAGCATTAACAATTTGCAAAGCTATTTTAAGCACCCAGCAAAATATGACGCCTTAGTGATCAGCGCAGAGGCGGGCTTTGCATGGAGCATGTTCTACCCTGAATTTGGTGTTGTGGTGCCGGAAGGAGCGAGCTTGAAATACCCCGTTGGATTCGCTGTCGCCAAGCGCAATCAAGATCTACTGAGTTATGTAAATGCTTGGCTGACTATCCAGCATACCAATGGCCGTATTGAAAAAACTTATGATTACTGGATCTTAGGAAAAGGTAGTGTACAAAAGCAAACTCGCTGGTCGTTAATGGATGAACTGGAAATCGACCCTAACACACTTATTGATAAACTAAAGTTCTAATACCAACGGAATAAAAAAACGCCGTCAGTTAACACGTTAACTGACGGCAAGTCTACTCACTGGGCGAGCTAGCTTTCAAGCTCACTTTAACCTTAGCTAAACCACAAAATAAAACAAGTTTTTAACAAAAAATTCATCAATTTGATAACCGACTTCGCAAACCACTACTGCGACTGACACTTCGATTCATACCCTGCACTAATACTTTATATTGTGCCACCAATTCAAACTGCTGTTTAGCTCGGGTGATCCCAGTATAAATAAGCTGACGATTTATCCCCTGCTGCGCACGTTGAATGGGTGGTAGTATCATTGCCGTGTAAGCAAACTCAGAGCCTTGCGATTTGTGGATAGTCATTACATACACTCTATCAAAGCTCGGCAATCTGGCAGGATAAAAGCGCCTAACGCTGCCCTGTTCATCAATAAATGATGCCTGTAGCTCACCCTGTTCATCGCGTAAAATGATCCCGATATCGCCGTTAAACAATTTTAACTGGTAATCATTTTGGGTGATCATAATGGGCATACCAACGTAAAAGCGCCCTGTCGGTTGCACTAATCCCATTTGACTAAGCTTAAGCTCTATTCTGCGATTTAACTCGTTCACACCGTAAGGGCCTTCTCTCACGGCCGCAAGCAATTGATAACTGGCAAACTCGCTATGAATTATGGCCTCACTCTCACCATTATGAATGGCAAGCAGGTATCGTTGGTATTGCTCCGCCGCTCTAGCAATTAGGGCATTGTAGGTTTCACTATTTAATTCATGATGCTGTATATCGCTATAACCTTGCCCCAGCACGCTGTCTAATTGCCGCTTATTGTTACTATTTACGGCAAATGCTAACTGACCAATCCCACTTCGACTGTCAAAACGGTGACTTTTTTGTAAAAACGCCAGATTATCTTCCAACATAAAGTCAGCGCTGGTATCACCCGATTCAGGCAAGTTTTGTTTACTCAACTCAGCTAGCTTTGCTTTCAGTGCCTGACTGTAATGTGGTGCTTGCCCAAGCGTTAAGTTTTCACATAAGTCGCTGAGTACGTTACCGGTGTCTACCGATGCGAGCTGATCTTTATCGCCGAGTAAAATAAGCCGTGCATGTTTTGGTAATGCATCCACCAGTTTTGCCATAAGCGATAAGTCCACCATGGATGCTTCGTCAACAATCAGCACATCAACATGCAGCGGGTTATCTTGATTGTGACGATAGTGCACGCTATTAGGAATAACGCCTAACAAGCGATGAATAGTTTGCGCCTGCTCCGGCAGTAAATCAGCAAGCGCTGGCGGCAGATTTAACCTCGCTTTCGCACCGATAATTGACTCACTGAGCCTCGCAGCCGCTTTGCCGGTTGGCGCCACTAGCTTGATGGTCAACGGCGCACTGTTATAAAGCGATTGCAAAATCGCAAGCAGTTTTGTGACCGTCGTGGTTTTTCCCGTACCGGGGCCGCCCGTGATGACACAAAATCGCTTAATGATAGCAAGTGTACAAGCTACTTTTTGCCAATCAATGTCTTCTTCACTGGCTGGAAAAAACGACGCCAACAGTGCACTCAGTTTTGCTTCGTCCAGCGTAACATTGGCTTTTGCCAACATTTCAAAGTGTCCCGCAAGCCTTGCTTCATAATTTGCTAATCTCGCCAAGTAGAGCTTATTACCGTATAGCCGAAGCGGCTTATCTTCACCGATCGCAGGATGCTGTGCGAGCGCAGCAAAGGCTATACCTGTGCTTGAAAATGGCGACAACTCTACAGATCCATCCGCAACCGCGTAGCTGAGCTCAAACGGATCCTGGTAATTAATACTGTCTAACTCTAAACAACTATGCTGACGTCCATGAGCGATTAATAATAGTAAAAATACATAGAAGTGATCGTCGTAGCCTTGCTGATTCAGCAACTTGGCTAACGCGATATCGGCTTTACCAACTCGTTTATGTTCAAGCAATAACATTATAAAGCTATGATGATCGAATGCCTCAAAGTCCATACTCAACTGGCTCATACAGACTCCTCAAATAATGCATCTAATTCTAACACCTGCTCTACGCTTAACTGATTGAAGAAAATCCCCTGATTGTCCGGTAATGCGCGTAAGAACAAATAGTAGTTCCCGCCCAAATGCTGCTCAGGGTTATAGTCCACAAGGCGCTGTTTTAACAAGCGGTGAAGTGCCACGGTATAAATCATATACTGCAAATGATACTGATGAGACGACATCGCGGCATTGAGGTTATCGTAGTGATAATCTTCTGGGCTATCACCAAGGTAGTTGGACTTGTAATCGAGAACAAAAAACTGCCCTTGCCACTTGAAGATTAAGTCGATAAACCCCTTCAGCATGCCTTTTACATCATCAAAGTTTAAAAACGACTTTTGTCCAGTGATATCACTGAGGATCTTGTTCAACTTCACCGCACTGAGTGGTTTCAGTGGCAAATAAAACTCCATTTCAACAATGCAGTCGTCCGGTGGCAAGACACCAAGTTGTAAATGAGGATGTGGTGCAAGTGGTGCTGCCAAACAGCTTGTTATCCAACGCTCTGTTGTCTCTTGCCATTCCGTCGCAATACCAAACTTATCCAAAGACTTAGAGACCGCTTCAGTCAGCGTAAACTTATCTTCGTTTTTAGGGGAATGCGGTGCGGTAAAATCTATGAGCTCAAAGATTTCGTGCAAACAGCTACCCGGCTTGGCGCCCTTAGGAAAAGTATAAGAGGTTTTTTCCCGCTCTTGACGCTGCTCAGGTAAGTCCAGTAAATGGTTTTCGTCCACGGCCCCAGCTGGTTTATCACCATGATGCGTGTGATAGCTTAGCTGGCTAAAGCTTGTAGTACGCCAGTGGCGTTCAATCTGACCGCTGAAGGTTTTCGCTGACAAAGCTAGAGGCTTGTCTTCAAGTTTAGTGTTTATCGCTTGCTGTGGCGTGGTGATTTCATCTAATCTTACATATTCCATTGCCACATGTGCTTTACACAACTGGCTTAAGGCACTTTGCCAAGCCTCAGCACTGTCGAAGGTTTCCGTGCCAAACAAAGCAAATCCTAAAGCCGTTTTGTGCAGCGCAGACTTTTTACTGCGCCCTTGTTGAATGTCGTAAAGCCCAAGCTCGCAATAATGCACCGCACGCGTCAGCGCAACGTAAAGTAAGCGAATATCCTCAGCCAGTCGTTCTTGCTCTGCTTTTTCTTTGGCGTCGTCACTGGCTTCAAGGTCGACAACTAGCTTATCCCCTTGGTGATAAACTAAGGTATCAGGTTCACGAAACCCAAGCACAAATGGCATAAAGACAATCGGATACTCCAAACCTTTTGATGCGTGCATGGTCACAATTTTTACCAGGTTGGCATCACTCTCTAAGCGAATTTGGCTGCTGTCACTCTGGGCGTTATTTAGCTGCGATAAAAACCAACGTAACACACGACCCGTGCCATCGAGCTCTAATTGCTTATGCTGTAAAAGCTCAGCCAAATGACGGAAGTCAGTTAGCCAACGCTCCACTTCCATTCCCTGCTGCTGCCAAATCACTGGCAGCTCACAAGTTATCAATAAGTGTTCCAGCATCGCCATTGCACCAGAGCGATACCAAAGCTGTGTTAACTCACTAAATAACTGCAAATAACCTTGCCACTGCTGCTCATTAAACTGCAAGTCGTATAGCGCTTGATTGTTTAAATAAAATAATGGTCCCGCAAGCACGCCTCTGAGCGCCGCTTCGTCGTAACTCCCGTGCAGTACATCAAGCAGTTGATACAAGGCAATTGCTAACGGCTGCCTAAATACACTATCTCTGGCAAGGTACACACTGGCAATATCGAGTTGATTTAAGGCTCGTTTGATCAAGCTCGCTTCTATGCGGTCGCGAACTAAAACACAGATATCCGCTGGCACAACTGGGTTTTCGCCAATCTTCGCAATCCCCGACTGCCCATGCTCGATAAGCGCTGCAACTCGACCTGCGAACGCCTGACTTAGCCGCGCTTGCGCGGCGCTTTTGTTAAGCGCTTCATCCTCATTTGGTAATACACTGAAGCGCAGAGCTGACGACTTTTTAGACGCGATAGTAAATTGCGCATCCTCGGCTTTACCTTGCGCGCTCACCTCAATGAAAGGGATATCTTTGTTGTAGATAAAACTATTGGGATGGCGAGTAAATATCGTATTCACTGCGGCAACCACGTCACTATCGGAGCGATAATTGGTTGCAAGCGTATACTGCCTGTCTTGCGCAACTCCTTGCTTTGCACCGATATAAGTAAAAATATCCGCTCCGCGAAAGCCGTAAATGGCTTGTTTTGGGTCGCCTATCAAGGTTAATGCGGTACTTTCCTTTGCATAAACTCGGCTAAAGATCCCATATTGAATGGGATCGGTATCCTGAAACTCATCTATCATGGCAACCGGATATTGCTGTGCAATTTTTTCGGCTAAGCGCTCACCACTGTCGCCTAGCAGCGCTTGATGCAGCTGCTTAAGTAAATCGTCGGGAGAGATCAAGCCATATTCTTCTTTGTGGGCGTGAAGCAAAGCTCTCACCTCAGTCACCGCTTGTTGCACTAACGCGATTTTAAGCCCACTCCCGACCAATTGATGGAGCTCTGCCAAGGTATCAAAATGACGAATGAGCTTATGCTCCAGCGGCGTTGTATTCTTTTTGTATTGAGCAACATCGGCAAGGCTTTCACTGCCCCAAAGTCCAAAGGAGTGATTACTGCTACCAAACTCAAACCACCACTGCTCACTGTTGACATAATCCTCCAGAGCTTGAAGATTAGCTTTTCGCCCAGGTGCCCGATTGCCTGCCAGTCCTGCGTTTTTCAACACATTGATGTAGTCAGCTTTGACTATTTCGGCCTTTAGCCACAGTGCTAATGTTTGGTATTTTTCGCGAGCTGCAAACACTGCATCTAAGGAAACAGAGGGTTTAATTTCGGCATTTTCTCTTGCTAATAAGGGTCTAACTTGCTTCGCCAATGCATATGGCGTGGCAAATTGCTCTATCACAGCCTGTGTTTTTTCTGTATCTAGTGGATAGACAAAACGTCGCCAATGATCTGCCATCGCGGCGTCAATCAGCTCGCTCTCGTCGAGAATAAACTCGAGATTAAATGCCACCTTAGACTCAAAAGCATGTTGCTTCAGCATTCTTTGGCAAAAGCCGTGAATGGTGAATATCGCGGCCTCATCCATTGACTTAGCGGCAGCATCAAGGAGATCAAAGGTGCGCTTTTTATCTTCAACTTGCGCCAAAATGGCACCTATCAATTCATCTTTACAGTTTTCACCTAGTAGCACGTCTCGAGCTTGAATAATGCGTTTTCTCACTCGGTCTTTTATCTCTTGTGTTGCCGCTTCTGTGAAGGTTACCACTAAGATCTGTTCGACGCTTAACGGCTCATGTTGTTGATCAGATGTACGCAAGCCAAGTAAATAGCGCAGATATAAACCAGTGATGGTGTAGGTTTTCCCCGTACCTGCACTGGCTTCAATTAGGTTTTGGCCACTTAGAGGCATAGTAATGGGATTAAGCATCTCCATGGCGTACCTCCTCGGCGGCATCAAGAATAGGTGTTAACAAAGTAAGGCTAAGAGCACAAAAACACGCTTCATGAGCTGACAAATCGCTAAAGCATAATTGAACATAGGGATCTTCCCCTTCTCCTCGACCAACATATTGCGGCTTAAATTTATTTACAGCCTTTTTAATATCCTGTGTCTTGGCGTATTCCATGCTAGAACTTGGAAAAAATGCCACAGGTTCACTCAGTGCTTGCTTATAAAAAGCCAGCCACTGCTCCAAATATTGCTGTGCTTGCGGCTGTGAAATAGCGGCAAAGTGCACGCTTTGATCTAGCCCAACAATATAAGTAGTAACTTCATGCCCCATTACACAGGCCGCGCAATGATGTAAAAACCCTTTAATCAAATCTTTGGCTTTAATACTGGCGCTACGGTAATACACTTGCCTGTTGTCATACACACAATCAAGCCAACCAACCAGTATATGCTCTGCAACACCAAGTTTTAGCTCTAGAGGTTCCTTTGGTTCATTAAGCAATGGGGTCAATACGTTAACCATAGGTTCAACGCGGCTGAGCAACCCCTCTAGCTGTAGTTTGCCAATGTTTGCTTGAGGCAGCGAGCCTCGTTGTAATATCTGTTCAAGATTTAAGGGCTGTTGTTGTAGCTGAGCATCTAGCACTTCATCTAAATATTGATAGCGCTCCAATGCATCTAATGCAAAAGGCTCTTCATCGAGTGTTAACGCTTCTATTGGTTTAAGTTTAATGCCCAGCGCTTGCTGATAAAATAACTTTTGCGGCTCGCAAACGCCGCGCAGCAAATCGCTAAACTCAATTTCTGCGTCTAAAACTGGTGCCAACGGTTTTATTTCATCAGCTTGCACCGCTCTATGCTGCCAAAGCCAAGTACGATTATAGCTCTGTAGTGAGCCTGCTTTAAAATGTTCGGGATTAAAAGGTTGTAATGGCAGTTGTGAAGTTAATCGAGTAACAAGCGACTGCTTTGGCATATCTTCAAAATAAAAGCTGCGATCTAGATATTCAGTCAATTCGCTGACTAGAACGGATGGCACTTGGGCTTCGTTGTTAAAACAAGAGCGGCCAATATAACTGATATACAAGTTTTCTCGGGCACTGAGTAACGCTTCTAAGAACAAGTATCTGTCGTCTAGTTTTCGTGAGCGATCGCCTTTACGTCTCGTGGAGTGTGCGACTAAATCAAAACCAATAGGCTGCACGGTACGAGGATAGTCCGCGTCATTTAGACCAAGCATACACACCACTTTAAATGGAATAGCACGCATCGGCATCAGCGTACAAAAGTTTACCGCTCCGGCTAAAAAGCGCTGCCCAACCCCTTTTTCTCTAACGCCTTGCTTAACCAAATACGCTAAGATTTTTGCTGAGACTGGCGCTTGAATATCGCCATTTTCATGGTGTTTTTCGATGTTCTCTATAATCTGCTCAAGCTTTAGTAAATCCCAACTCTGTTCAGATTCTGACGAGTAAAATAGCGCCATGGCTTCACGTAGAATTGCTGCGAAACTCAATAAGGTCTTTTCACTGCTGAGTTGTCGCTTTAACCTAATCAGTGCATCAACAAAGCCAATAAGCTTGTTAAGTACCGCCACCGACATACCTTCGACTTCATCAGCGGGATAAATAGATGCGAACGGCATCTGTTCGTCGTTTGTTGCAACTCCTAAGAGCAAACGGTTGAGTCCATGCTGCCAAGTATTTAATGGTATTTTTGGCAAGCCATATTCGCTTTTATGGCTGTCATTTAAGCCCCACTTAACACTGACCTGATCAAGCCAATAGCGAATTAAGTCAAACTCATGACTTTCAAGGTTAAACTGTTCGGCTATCGGCAAAACGCCCAACAAATCGAGAATATCCGACACGCAAAAACGGTTATTGGGTAAGTCTGTTAGTGTCACAAAAGACGTTAAAATAGGCCGCTCTTGCTCGATTGCAAGATCGGAAATCGCATAGGGGATCCTTAGCCTATCTTCACTGCTGTCAAACACCGCTTTAATAAATGGCGAATAGGTGCCCACATCAGGCATCATGACGATAATGTCTTTAGGCGTCAGGCTTGGATTTTGTTCAAACAGATTGAGTAAATAATCATGGAGCCGTTCGACCTCACGTAGTGGCGTGTGGCAATCCTGAAAAACAATACTGGTATCATCGGCCATAATGGGTAACTTGCCCTGCTGCGAAACAAACCAATTTGGATCCGCGGTTAACGACTCTCCTTTAAATGCCAACTGATAGATCTCTTGCTGTACCTGGCCAAGCAGGCTGTCCTCAAACGCGTCATCAAATCCATCTATCCAACTGGCATCAAGCTGCAATAATTGCTCAAAATAGTCACGCCCAAGCTTTCCCCATGAAGAAAGGAGTGGATTGCCAATGTAGTAATACTCGCCGTCTTTCGCTTCGAGTTCTGGCATCTTGGCGTATTTTGCAGCGACTTTAGCTTGAGTCTTCTCATCGACTAAATCTCCCCAGTAGTGTTCACTGGGGTTAAAAAAGAATAAAAATACATTCGTTTTTTGGCCAAGCGCTTGAAAAATATCAAGCTGACTGGTCGATATGGCCGACAGTCCAAATATACAGATCCGCTCGGGAAGTTTGCCTTCTGGTGCATTGGCCAGCCCTTGCAGTAACTGATCGTGCATGTTGGCACGGTGATATGGACTTTGTTCAAGTGCTTCAACATGGTGGACTAAACGACGCCAGAGATCAGGCTGCCAAGGGGCGATGGCTTCAACATCCACATCTATAAGCGCATCTTGGCCCTGATCCCAAAATTCAATCCACTGGGGGCGGTACATTAAATATTGGTCAAAAACGTCGGCAATTTTTTCACACAAGGCAAATAGCTTAATTCCTGACGGGTCGTCACCTAAATAGTGCTTAAGCGCAATATATTGAGGCTTATCAATGCAGTCAGGTAATAGCGTAAATAGCTTCCAAGTCATATTGCTTTTATTAAAAGCGGATTCCTTGGGAACATCATCAATGAAATTTTGGTATAGCTTCCAAATGAAGCTAGATGGTAATGGAAAGTCGACCTGTGCACTTATTCCTAAATGTTGACTCATGCCTAGTTTGAGCCATTCAGACATACCAGGAGATTGTACTAACACCACTTCTTTTGCAAAAGGGTTAGCGAGCGGTGCTGATTTTATGAGTGTGCAGAGTTGCGCCTGCAAGATTTCCATTCGATTCGATTGGATGATGTGTAACATGTTGTCTGCCATGCAGTTTAACGCTGTGTTAAGTGTATCTGAATCTTCCTATAAGCGGTAGTTATTGAGGTTAATGCGAGTGCGCTTGAATAGAAAAGCGACAACCGTCGCTTCTTAGATAAACTGTTAGAACAAATCTATATCAGAGCTCTCTTCCGGCGCTTCAATTTTATGCTCAGACAGCAACTCTTCGTAAAAACAGAGCATATCGCGACCATTATCTTTTGCGTAATAAAGCGCTTTGTCGGCGTTTTCAAGCACAGTGATGGGGAAATCATACGGGCTAATGCGAGACATTCCGACACTGACGGTGAGCTTTTTTACGAATGGGAAGTGGGTATTTCGTACCAGCTCCATAAACTCGTCCATCTTAGCTTTGATTGAATCGTAATCGGTTGGCTCAAAGACCAGAACAAATTCTTCGCCTCCGAAGCGAAACAATAAGTCTGTGGAGCGAAAAAACTGGCGCATACGCTGTGCTAATAACAGTAAAACCTCATCTCCGCATACATGTCCGTAGTTATCGTTTACTTTTTTAAAGTGATCGATATCCATGATAGCAAGCCACGAGGTTGCGCCTTTATGCACCGAGCGCACATCACCATGCCATACCGTTTTATGTTGTTTGATAACTTGCTTTTCAATCAGTTGTTTCAAGCGCTTTTCAAACGTTTGACGATTCAGTAGTCCGGTGAGTTTATCGCGCTCGTTTTCGTGAAGAATGGTGAGATAATTTTCAAAAATGCGGCAAAATGCATTAAGTAGTACTTGATCTGCACTCGACAACCCAGTGCTGATAACCGCTATCGCACCAACAGGCTTTTCTTGAAGGCTAATTGGCACCCAACGATGCTCGGTGCCATCTTTCGCTTGTACCGTAATGATACAGGCTGACTGCAAGCAAGAAATTAATTCCTTATCAGGCTCTTTAACTAAGCTTCGCTCTTCCCAATCAAATTCCTTATCGGACAGTTTTCTTAGCAACAAGCTTCTCTCTATCGCGATCTCTCCAGGAACGAGCAGATCCTTATAAACAGCGACCTCTTTACAGCCTATGAACTCTTGAATAGTAGACACTAAGCTGTATTCGAGAGAATCAACGTCTCTCGTTTTTGTTATTTTGATAACGGAATTTAGTAAATCTTCTTGCATGTCCGACGCACTCACAACTGCATTGCTGGCATATTATTACACACTTAGCGAACAAATAAACTCCAAAGTACTCCTTTATTCCTATCAATGTTAAAAAATAAGCTACAATCCAGTTGATTATTAATTAGCAAATACTTGAGGGTTAAACACTTAACTGCTCTCAAGCTTAATTGATAAAGATGACAACTTTTGCATCAAAAGTTTTCGCTTTACCACTGACGCCTGCTTTAAGCTTATGCAATGTACAAAAAAATGCCAAACTTAAGTGTTTGGCATTTCTCTAAATTCATACTTATGGGTTGGTTTTAGTCTAATGTTGCGAGCATCGACTCATCATACTCTTTCACGGCTTGACCGGCTTTCACCTTCTCCACATAATCAGGATTGGCAATGAACGGTCTGCCAATCGCCAATAAATCAAATTGTTGATTTTGAATCGCTTCTGCACCTGACGCTGCAGTGTAGCTCCCCACACCAACTAACGTTCCTTTATAGATGCTACGCAAATAAGCCGAGACACTGCCGCCCAAATATTCAAACTCCATCGCGTCATCAAAGATACCCACGTGCAGATAGGCTAAGTTGCGACTGTTTAATGCCGAGATTAAGAAATCAAATACCGCTCTGTCTCTTTGGTCACCATCCATGTTGAAGTAAGCACCAGGTGACACTCTCAGACCCACTCTGTCGGCACCAATACGATCGGCGACAGCATCGGTGACTTGCAGAGCAAATCGACTCATATTTTCTGGTGTTTGACCATACTCATCGGTACGCTGATTCGCGGCGTGATGTAAGAACTGATCAATTAAATAACCATTGGCACCGTGAATTTCCACTCCATCAAAACCAGCTTCAATCGCGTTTGCTGCCGCTTGGGCATAATCGGCAATGAGTTTTGTAATATCTTCCTTCGTCGCCGCTTTTGGCGTTTGGTAGGTTAAATCACGCATTCTTGGAATTGAACCTTCGATACCAATAGCCGACGGTGCTAAGACTTCTCCGTCAAAGAAGTACGGGTGCGCAACACGCCCAACGTGCCACAACTGCGCAAACATCTTGCCGCCTTCGGCATGTACAGCATCTGTTACTTTTTTCCACCCTGCAATTTGTGCGTGTGTAAACAAACCTGGGGTATTCGGGTACCCTTGCCCATCAGGGCGAATAATCGTCGCTTCACTAATGATTAATCCTGCTTTGGCTCGCTTAGCGTAGTACTTCACCATGTCATCGGTAGGCACTAGATCGTCGTCTGCCATACAGCGCGTCAATGGCGCCATCAAGATGCGATTATTGAGTGATATCGTGTTATTTAGCTTAACATTTTCAAAAAGTACCTGTGGCATGCGTGTCTCTCCATATTTGAATATACATTCAAGATAGGGATTCTTGAATCATTATTCAAGTTAAACCTTTACATTTTTTTCATTGTTATCAAAAATAGGGGTGAAGTATTGGTATAATGGCGACGTTTAAACACATTTGGTGCACTTAGGAAATCGATGAGAACAGCAGAGTTTGATAGAGAAACCGTACTGAGAAATGCCATGCAAGCATTTATGACTTATGGCTACAACAAAACCAGTATGCCCAAACTGACCGAAGTCACCGGACTCCATCCGGGTTCTATCTACTGTGCGTTCAAAAATAAAAAAGGTTTGCTATTAGCCGCCATAGATCAATATCAAGCAGACCGACGAGTGCATTATCAAAAGCTGTTCGAAAACAGCACCAGCCTTCGCTGTGCACTTGAGCGATTCTTACAAGATCTTGTCGGTGAATGTTTAGGCGACGAGTCAAAGAAAGTGTGTTTGCTCACCAAAACGCTTAATGAAATTGGCGAGCAGGATGCGGAAATTCAAGCGGCACTCAGCGCTAACTTGCACCAATTTGAATCACTGATCAGGCAACAGTTTTTGATAGCTTGGCCCGATAGTGAAGCATTAAGTGAAGATGAAGCCACAAAGAGGGCCCGTTTCTTTATTATGTCTGTATATGGTATTCGAACTTATGCAGCGACGCAGTGCGATAGCTCACACCTAAATGCACTGGCAGATAGGTTATTGGAAGTCTCAGTTTAAAGCCGAGAGCTTTGCGCTTGGCTAAACTGCTGTTTAAATGTATCGTGTAAACTCTTGTCTATGTATTCTAGATGCCAATTAATAAAGCGCTCGTCCATCGTCAAGCCCGCCAATACAGAGTTAACCGCCGCTAAAAACCCGCGTGTAACGGGTGTATCCCGACAAGCGATATGCCCAGTAATAAATGGAGCAAAACCACTAACCGCAATTGGTACGGGTTTTTCTGATGCGTCTTTCGCGTGGTATGCAATAACCGAAGGATATTCAAGCAGCAACTCAAAACGCTTGCTCATCAACATAGAATACATTTGCGCTTCGTTTTCGCTGCCTTCTTTCACGTAGAGCTGATCTGCTGGCGTCTGCTGTATCATGGCATCGGCAATATCACCATATGAGCGCTCTTTTTCTACGCCCAACAACCATTTGGGATGACTCGTTAACAATGCCTCTAGGTTTTGCTCGGTTTGTGTAGACAACAATTGCACTGAGGGTGCAGCAAAAACTTGTAACCCCAAAAAGTAAGTGGTCGGCTCTGAAAATAGCAATGTTTTACTGCGCGCTTTATTCACAACTAAGTTTCTAACGCACTCCCCTTCACCTCCTGCAATATTTTTAAGCGCACGGTCAACACTGGCATCAGACTGTGTAATCTCAAACTGAGTTAATTGGCTTTGCAGATAGGAAAATACACGGCTTTCGGTTTGAACACCTTGAGAAGGGTTATTGTAAATTGTGATTGCTTGCGGCTGGGGCTGAGCGATTGAATAGCTACAACAAAATAACAAACCAATTAGTATGCCAAGTCTATTCATTGATACATCCTTTTATTTCCCGTTGAAACGTGCCACACGCCGTTTAATATATAAGGCAGAGTATACAACGAGAACAAGCCCAAGATAAATGAATCACCGGAATTGATATCTACGGATACTTTTCATACAACACTGTTACTTTCGATATTTTTCGTACAGAGAATCAATTGAGTATTCAAATAGCGCTTTTATATGATTTTTAGCCTCTGGAATTGAGACAAGCTCAAAATCGACTGAAGCAGATTTACCACCAAAGAGTCCAAAAGTAGCTGGCTTAGACACAACATCCAAAGCCAGTAATCCGCGGTTATTTTCTATTGGTGTCAATTGGTAAGACGCGCACTTACCGCCTTCATCGCCAAGTATAAAAAAGAACCCGCCACCTTCCCCAAGTGCCTCAAACAACTCCAATTCCTTGTCCCAAGGGTAATGATCAATAACATCCCAAGCCTCACGATAAGACTGTAATTCTTTTTCATAATTGATGAGCTCAGTGCCACCGTCACGATGTTGGTAATAGACTTTAACTCGCCTCATTAAACTTTCCTTATCCACTAACATCACATTTTTTGAGAATTTGCTGCCGGAGAAAAGCCTTCAGCAGCTTAGTTGACATACTCTACATTTGCGCCGCAAATACGTCATGTATTTTCTCTAGCGTTAGCAGGTTGAAATCACTGTCATGATAGCTTTCGACATATTCAATAAAGGCGCTTGGAGTGGTAGTAATAGCTGACAGAAGCCAGCTCGAACCGTCATCTTCATCATTAGTAAACTCTACTGCTCCTTGAGACCAAGTTGCTTCATTATCAAGTCGCCAAATGCAAAACGTGACCTCTTCTATTTCGAAAACCTCGTCATTCAGTACTTCCAACAGCTCAGTTGGCGCTCCCTCGTACATCCCCGGCCATACACCGTACTCTTCTTGAGCATGAGGGCTAACTTCTGACTCATGATCGAATCCCTTGATAAGGATCGACTCGCCTTTGATCACGACAACAATATTGTCGCCGCCCCCATTTTCGTAAGTCGCGATATCAATACCAGCAACCCAATTTTCGGTATAAGTAAAACAGCGCAAATACTCATCATCTGAGATTTCAATATCTAATGCCGCACTGGCCTTAAGAGCCAACTTTAATTCCTTATTTGATATTTTGTTGAGTTCCATCTTTTTTCTCTATGTTGGAGGTGAGTTATTGTGTAATTTAGCACTTTCTAAAGTCTAAATTATGATGAGTGTCGCTGCTTTTTTGACTTTCAGAGTCAACTTCCGGAGCAGCTTAATTATGCTACTATCGAGCTTATAGTAAAATCCTAATAGGAACGCAGAAATTTCTCCTAATGCTTCAGGGGATTTAACTATATCTTATGACTAAGAGCGGATGTTTTAGCACCAATAATACATCATGTAAATGCATCAAGTAGTCTCAACTATATAAAACCAAACAGAGAGAAAAATGTTTCTTTCTACTATTTTACCAACGAATGCTGACTTAACCCTTCATATAAGAAAGGGCTAAGTAAGCACAGGGACAGACAGTATGGATATATCAAATACCCAATGGCATGCTAAAACCAAAGCTTCTCCTGCTAAGTCATATCGTTCGAATACGGATACCAACCAAAACAACGCACGCAATACAAAGGTGTCTGTTTCTTCATTGGCTGTGAAACTAAAAGAAGCACAACAGGCGATTGACGCAGCTCGTTTAAATCAGCAATCATTTCCACAGAATAACAACGTTTTAATGTGACAAGCGCAAAGTAATCAAGAAGAGATTAATTCGGCTAAGTGGGAGTTTGAGCAACTGTCCAAACCTCAACTGGAGACTATCGCCATGGATCCCAGTAATACCTTTTCAAAAGCAGAGAAGGCTGCTGCTTACGAAAAGTGGCATGCACTTGATCAACGAGCGTTGTCTGAGCTGAAGCGGAACGCCCTCAATGATGATAATGCAATGACATCATTTGAAGCTGCGCTATACACACATAGCCAGACATTCTCAGAACTCGGTAAAGCTATGCTCCCTGATGATTATCTTTCGCAAGCACAGTCACACTTCGAGTCAGCGCTCCAAGACATGAACTTATCAGCGCATACAATGAGCAATCAAGCTGAGCATTACTATAGCCTAATGGTTACAGATCTGTTTGCTGGCAATGAACCTAAAGTGCACAATGGCGCTGAAGGGATGTCTTCACACAACTTAGAACGCAGCAACTATGACTTCTTGACTCATAAAGACAGATTTATGCTGGCTGATATGTATCAATATGCAGATAAAAATGACATAGATTTCGAATATATTCAAAAACTTGCTAGTGACATAGGAAACTACCGACGACATGATGACGGCAAATTACTCAGTAATTTCAACGAGGGGCATTTTAATACCGAAGGCCAAAAGCTCACTGTCGCATTTACGCAAAGAGATCAAGCCTCTATAGATCGCCTGATGAATAATGATGCACTATCTTCCAGCGCTCTGGACGCGGGCTTTGTATCTTTTATCACAGACCCTGGCCTTGGCGCACTCTCTCACCAAGGCAGCTACCAGTTTCTGGCACATATAGCAGAAGTAACTGCCGGTATTGCGACCAGTGACTCAGCAACGCAATTTAAAACTTTCACCGAGGCTAGTAGCATCAACGAGCGCTATGTCATGACCCAATCTGAAGAAAGTATTTCCCTCCCAGAACCGGATGTGACATGCAAAAACGGGGTCTGTGAGGTAACCGAAAAAGGACGGAAAAATGGCGTAACCTTAACGCAAAATACTCAAGTGCTCGCACCGCCTATTGAGTTCAAGCCCGCTCAATTTGATACCCTACTCCACCTACAAACCGACCCCGATATTCAGAAATCAGTCTGGTTCGAATGGCTTTTAGAAAAGTAATTTTTAAACTTAAAGTGGGCGTTTCGTATTTTTTGTAAATAAGATAGCGAAACTCGCTCAACCTCATGCTTGTTTAGCTTTATATCGCTGAGACATTTAAGTCGAGATAAATCACGGATACTGAACTCAAATTCGTACGACTATGCCGTTTGCGACTCCAGCCGATAATCTAAAGCTAAATTGCACAAACAAAGATATTTTTAAATAGAAATGACGTAAGCCAGAATGGTTTTTGAAGATGCGCTGTATTTAGGAAATAAAAATAAAGTTTAGGGTTATCATAGCCCCAGAATGTCCCCAAAAGTACGAGCAGCTTTTAGTAGGTGATTGATTTGAATAAAGAAGGAATGGCGGAGAGAGAGGGAGTCGAACCCTCGATACGCTATAAACGTATACACGAGTTCCAGTCGTGCGCCTTAAGCCACTCAGCCATCTCTCCGCACTGAATTGCGGGGCTAATACTATGAAAAGCCTCGCACTTTATCAAGCAGTTTTTTGCTTTTAGGATCTATTTGTCTATTAATCCTACTATTTCTGCAAGGATGCAGAAAAATCTAGCATGCGATTAAGCGAACGTAGTGCGCCTTCACGCAATTCCATATCAACGAAGACTTCTTTGCCTTGTGGGCTGATAAGCGCTTCTTCAATTGCCTGTAGGCCGTTCATTGCCATCCAAGGGCAATGGGCACAGCTACGACATGTAGCGCCTTCACCAGCGGTTGGTGCTTCGAAGAATTCTTTCTCAGGGCAAAGTTGCTGCATTTTATAGAAGATACCGCGATCGGTGGCAACGATAAACTTCTGATTATCCATTTCTTGCGCAGCTTTAATTAATTGACTCGTTGAGCCTACTGCATCCGCTAAGTCTACGATTTCCGCAGGAGACTCAGGGTGAACCAGTACCGCAGCGTCAGGATGTAGCTGCTTCATGTCTTTAAGGGCTTTGGTTTTAAATTCATCATGAACGATACACGCACCGTTCCACATGATCATATCGGCGCCCGTTTTCTTTTGGATATAAGAACCTAAGTGCTTATCCGGACCCCAGATGATTTTTTCGCCTTGCTCATCAAGGTGCTCAACAATCTCAAGCGCGCAAGAAGAGGTGACGATCCAATCCGCTCTGGCCTTTACCGCAGTTGAGGTATTGGCGTATACCACCACTTTTCTGTCTGGGTGTTGATCGCAAAACGCAGAAAACTCGTCGATAGGGCAACCAACGTCCAACGAGCAAGTTGCTTCGAGCGTTGGCATCACAACAGTTTTGTGCGGTGTTAATATTTTTGCCGTTTCGCCCATAAAGCGCACGCCGGCGACGATGATCATGTCTTTGTCTTCTTGCTTAGCGCCAAACCGTGCCATTTCTAATGAATCAGCAACACAGCCGCCAGTTTCTTCAGCAAGTGCTTGGATCTCAGGATCAGTATAATAATGGGCAACCAGTACCGCATTTTTTTCAACTAATAGCGCTTTGATACGCGCTTTATACTCTGCTTTTTCTTCAACGGTAAGAGGGGCAGGTTTTGGAGGGAAGATATAATCTTCCGGCATAATACGTTCAGCTAGACTCATTTCTCGACCACTAGTCCACATTGCATAATTAGGTAGAATTATACGAAAAATACAGGGGTAATCCTAGCGAATGTTTAGCTCAAAATGGCGAGTTTAAGAAAGTATTTTGAATAATATATGAAGAATATGAGGATGGTGGGTCATGATGGACTCGAACCATCGACCAATGGATTAAAAGTCCACTGCTCTACCAACTGAGCTAATGACCCGCTCAAAATTGAATTCGTATGCTTGTAAGTGGTGGGTCATGATGGACTCGAACCATCGACCAATGGATTAAAAGTCCACTGCTCTACCAACTGAGCTAATGACCCGCTCAAGCATTAAAAGTGCCATTGATTCATCCTGAAGAGGTGTTCCGGCTCGTCGTCCTGACTCGCGTTCAAAAAGCGGCGAAGCCTTGCTTCGTTCTTTTTTCACCCAGCTGAGCTAATGACTTGCTCAAAATTGAATTCGCAAGCTTATAAGTGGTGGGTCATGATGGACTCGAACCATCGACCAATGGATTAAAAGTCCACTGCTCTACCAACTGAGCTAATGACCCGCTCAAGCATTAAAAGTGCCATTGATTCATCCTGAAGAGGTGTTCCGGCTCGTCGTCCTGACTCGCGTTCAAAAAGCGGCGAAGCCTTGCTTCGTTCTTTTTTCACCCAGCTGAGCTAATGACTTGCTCAAAATTGAATTCGCAAGCTTATAAGTGGTGGGTCATGATGGACTCGAACCATCGACCAATGGATTAAAAGTCCACTGCTCTACCAACTGAGCTAATGACCCGCTCAAGCATTAAAAGTGCCATTGATTCATCCTGAAGAGGTGTTCCGGCTCGTCGTCCTGACTCGCGTTCAAAAAGCGTAGAAGCCTTGCTTCGGTCTTTTTTCACCCAACTGAGCTAATGACCCGCTCAAAATCGAATTCGCCAGCTTATAAGTGGTGGGTCATGATGGACTCGAACCATCGACCAATGGATTAAAAGTCCACTGCTCTACCAACTGAGCTAATGACCCGCTCAAGCATTAAAAGTGCCATTGATTCATCCTGAAGAGGTGTTCCG